>SHBC01000057.1 GCA_004213025.1 SAR116 cluster bacterium | reverse complement strand
TGAATATCTGCCGAAGCCGTTCGAGTTGCGAAGCCTTGTCGAGGCGACAAGCCGCGCCGTTGGCAGCATCGGCCAGTCACGCCCCGCCGCCGCCCAGCCATCTGCATTCGAGGAGGGCGGCCCGCTGGTCGGGCGCTCGCCGCCGATGCAGGACATCTTCAAGGCCATGGCCCGCGTTGTCGGCACTGACCTGACGGTACTCATTACAGGTGAAAGTGGCACCGGCAAGGAGCTGGTGGCGCGGGCACTTCATGATCTGGGGTCGCGCCGCGCCGGGCCGTTTGTTCCCATCAACATGGCGGCGATCCCCCGCAATCTGGTTGAATCCGAGCTGTTCGGGCATGAGAAAGGGGCTTTTGTCGGCGCCGACACCCGCATGTCAGGGCGGTTCGAGCAGGCCGAGGGTGGCAGCCTGTTCCTCGACGAGGTCGGTGATATGCCGCCGGAGGCGCAGACGCGCCTGCTGCGGGTGCTTCAGGATGGTGAATACCTGCCGGTTGGCGCCAATCGTCCGGTGAAGGCCAATGTCCGGATCATCGCCGCAACCAACCAGAATCTGCAGCAATTGATGCAGCAGGGGCTGTTCCGCGAGGATTTGTTCTACCGCCTGAACGTTGTACCGCTGCGCCTGCCGCCACTTCGCGAGCGCGCCGAGGATATCGGCCCGCTGGTCAATCATTTCCTGAAGCAGGCCGCTGCCGGCGGCCTTCCTGTCAGGCGTTTTGCGCCGGATGGCATCCGCGCGCTGGCGACCTGGAGCTGGCCCGGCAATGTACGTGAGCTTGAGAACCTTGTGCGCCGCCTGCTGGTGCTTGTCGGCGAGGACGTGATTTCGGCCGAGATGATCGAGCGCGAGCTTGCCGCCGGGCGCGAGATCGAGGCAGAGCCGATCGAAGTTGAAAGCCTGTCGAATTCGGTGGATCAGCATATTCGCAAATATTTCGAGGCGCTTGACGGCGCGCAGCCGCCGCCGGGGCTGCATGCACGCATTCTGCGCGAAGTGGAATTTCCGCTGATCGTCGCAACACTCGAACTGACGCGGGGCAATCAGGTGAAGGCAGCCGAAATTCTGGGCATCAATCGCAACACCCTTCGCAAGCGCATTCGTGAACTTGGCATATGGTCGGGCCGATGAGCAGCGTTGCCACCACCACCCGCCGCGGCGTTCTCCTGCGGTTTTCGGAAAACCGGATCGGCTATTTTGCCGTTCTGGTGGCGCTTGGTATCGGCATTCTGACGATCTACCAGCTCTCGCAGTTCGACCCGGTCAAGACCGACAGCAACATGTTGACCAGCCTGATTGTGGTCGATGTTCTGGCTGTTCTGATTGTTGCCGGCTTTGTCATTCGGCAGATCCTGAGGCTATTGTCCGAACGCCGCCAGAAAATGGCCGGCTATCAGCTTCACTGGCGCCTTGCGCTGCTGTTTGGCGGGGTCGCCGCGCTGCCGGCGGTGATCACCACGCTGTTTGCGCTGTTTGTCGTCGATTACTCGCTTCGCGGCTGGTTCGCCGATCGCATCTCGACAGCTGTCACCGGGTCGGTGCAGGTTGCCGATTCCTATTTCGAGGAGCATTCAAGCTCGATCCGGAGTGATGTGCTGACAATTGCCAATGACGTGAATCGCGAGGCGTTCAAGCTTCTGTCCGAGCCGAATTTGCTGAACCAGTATCTGACCAACCAGACGGCGCTGCGCAATCTGTCCGAGGCGATCATCCTTGATGGAACCGGGCAGGTGGTGGCGCAATCCCGCTTTGCCTTTGCTGTCACCTTTACCAGCATTGGCGGTGACTGGCTTGCCAAAGCGCGCAATGGCGAGGTTGTCATCCTTCGCGGCGACGAGACCAACAAGCTCCGTGCCGCGGTGAAGCTGAACAGCTTTGTCGATGCCTATCTGTTTGTCGGGCGCTTTATTGACCGTTCCGTCCTCGACGCGGTTGACAGTACGCGCCTGGCGGCGGCCGATTATCAGCAGCTTGGCATCCGGCAGCTTGATCTTCAGGTGAGTTTTGCCTTTGTGTTCGGGCTGATCCTGGCGCTGCTTCTGATCACCGCGCTGTGGATCGGGCTGAACCTTGCCAACGCCATTGTCGAGCCTCTTGGGTCTGTTATTTCGGTGGCTGAGCAGGTGCGCGACGGCAATCTGTCAGAACGCGTGCCTACCGGGCTCGAAGTCGATGAAATTGCGCGGCTTGGCCTGTCTTTCAACAACATGCTGGATGAATTGACGCGAAGCCGCGAACAGCTTGTCCAGGCCAATATGCAGATCGACAGGCGTCGCGAATTCACTGAGGCGGTGCTGGGCGGCGTGTCGTCTGGTGTGATCGGTCTTGATACCGCGCATAAGGTAACGCTGCCGAATCTTGCGGCGCGGCAGCTTCTGCAGGCTGAAGATGCCGAATTGATCGGAAACCGGCTGGAAGATGTGGTGCCGGAATTTGCCAGCCTGATCGCGGCGGGAACGACGCGGCGCCGCAAGCTTGCCGAGGAACAGATCATCCTGACGCGGAATGGCGCGCGGATGACGCTGCGGGCGCGAATCGCGACGGAGAAGGTCGACGGGCGGGTCATCGGCTATGTTGTCACCTTTGACGATGTGACGGATCTTCTGACAGCCCAGCGCAAGGCCGCCTGGTCGGATGTGGCGCGGCGGATCGCGCATGAAATCAAGAACCCGCTGACCCCGATCCAGCTTGCGGCAGACAGGCTGCGCCGCAAATACAAGCCGGAGGACGAACAGGCGAGTGAACAGTTCTCCGAATATCTCTCCATCATTGGCCGGCAGGTGGATGATATCGGCCGCATGGTCGACGAGTTTTCGGACTTTGCCCGCATGCCGCAGCCTGTCATGCAGCCGCTGTCGCTTCGCGATCTGGTGCTTGGTCAGGTTGCTCTCTATGACGGCCAGGGGGTGGATTTCAAGGTTGATCTTGGGCCGCGGAACGACAATGACCGGGTGATCGGCGATGCGGGATTGTTGCGTCAGGCGCTGACCAACATCATCCAGAACGCGCTGGACAGTCTGGCCGAACATAAGGTTGCCACGCCATGCGTGAGCCTGGCGCTGGCCTTCAGGGACGGGTTCGTGATGCTGAGTGTGACGGATAACGGCCCCGGCTTCCCGGATATTGACAGGGCCCGACTGTTGGAGCCCTATGTGACGAAACGTGACAAGGGTACCGGGCTTGGCCTTGCCATTGTCAGCAAGATCATTCAGGACCATGGCGGCGAACTTGACCTTCTCGATGCCGAGCAGGGCGGGGCCGAGCAGGGCGGGGCCGAGCAGGGCGGGGCCGAGCAGGGCGGGGCGCGGGTTGTGATCACGCTGCCATGCCATGAAGAACCGGAGACGGGCGCATAATGGAGACGGGCGCATGATGACAACCGGCGATATTCTGATCGTCGATGATGAACGCGATATCCGGTCGCTGATCGGCGCGACCTTGCGCGATGAGGGCTATCCGACGGTTGAGGCGGCGACGGCTGGCGAGGCACGAGATATCCTTGCCGCCAAGCCGCCCGGCCTTGCCATCCTCGATATCTGGATGCGTGATTCCGATATGGATGGGCTGGAGCTTCTGGAATGGGTCAAGGGCGTTTATCCCGAATTGCCTGTCCTGATGATTTCGGGGCATGGCACCATCGAGACCGCGGTGCAGGCAATCCGCAATGGTGCCTTTGACTTCATCGAGAAGCCGTTCAAGGAAGACAGGTTGCTGCTGATGGTGCGGCGGGCTCTTGAGGTCAGCCGGCTGGAACGCGAGAATGCCGAATTGCGCGAGAAGGTCAGCGAGGATGGTGAGCCGACGCTGATCGGCGTGTCGCCGGCGATGAAGACCATCCGCTCTGCGATAGAACGGATTGCGCCGACCGCCAGCCGGGTGTTGATCAGCGGTCCGAACGGCACCGGCAAGGAGCTGGCGGCCCGTCTCATTCATCACCATTCAGACCGGCGCGACGCCAGGTTCATAGTTGCCAACTGCGCGCGGCTTGGCGCCGACAGCGCCGATGTCGAATTGTTCGGGTCGGAAAATCTGGGTGCCAGCCGGCGAATCGTCGGCCTGTTCGAGCAGGCGCACAAGGGAACCCTCTATTTCGACGAGATCTGTGATCTGCCGCTGGAAACGCAGGGCAAGATCGTGCGTGCCGTCGCCGAACAGCGATTCCGGCGTGTTGGCGGCAACAAGGAAGTGTCTGTCGATGTCCGCGTCATTTCAGCGTCCAGCCGCGATCTGGCAGCCGAAATTGCCGGCGGAAATTTGCGCGATGATCTGTATTACCGGCTTGGCGTCGTGCCGTTGACGATGCCGGGGCTGGCCGAACGGCGCGAGGATATTCCGCCGCTGGCACGGCATTTTGTCGATATCGTGTCACGGCGGACAGGTCTTGCCAGGATTAAGTTCAGTGATGAGGTTCTGGCGGCGATGCAGGGCTATCACTGGCCTGGCAATATCCGGCAGATGCTGAACACGATCGAGAACATGATCATCATGGCGCCGCCCGACAGGTCGGAACCGCTTGGCCTTGAAGAGCTGCCGCCGCAAATCCAGAACATCTCGCCTGCAGGTGGCAATTCTGATATGGATTCATTCGTTGCGTTGCCGCTGCGCGAAGCCCGCGAGGCCTTCGAGACGGAATATATGAGCGCCCAGTTGCAGCGCTTCGACGGCAATGTGTCGAGAATGGCCGGTTTCGTTGGTATGGAACGTTCCGCGCTGCACCGGAAACTGCGCTCGCTTGGCGTGTCGACAGACAGGAAAGCGTCCTCCGAAGAAGGTGGAGAGGGATGAAAATCGTTATTTGCGGTGCCGGCCTTGTTGGCGCCGGGATCGCCGCATATCTCGCCGAGGAACATAACGACGTCACAGTCATCGACGCGTCGGCGGAGAAAATCCAGCGTGTGACCGACCAGGTCGATGTCCACGGCGTTGTTGGCACCGCCTCCTATCCCGACATTCTGTCCGAGGCCGGCGCGCGTGATGCCGAACTGCTGATCGCGGTGACCGAGTCCGACGAGGTCAACATGGTCGCCTGTCAGGTGGCGCATACGATTTTCAACACCCCTGTGAAGATCGCGCGGATCCGGCACCAGCCCTATCTGGATCCGATTTATGGCGACCTCTATTCGCCGGACCAGCTGCCGATTGACCATATCATCTCGCCAGAGGCCGAGGTGTCGGCCGCCGTCGGCAACCAGATCAGGGTTCCGGGCGCCTTCGACGTCAAGGATATGTGCGGTGGCAGGATGAATCTGGTCGGTGTGCAATGTACCGATGAGAGCCCGATCCTCGACACGCCGATCCGGCATCTGACCAACCTGTTCCCCGATCTGTCGATGACCATCCTCGCCATTATACGCGATGGCAAATTGACCCTGCCGCGCGACGGCGCTGAGATGATGATGGCCGGTGACCGCGTCTATTTTGTCTGTGATTCGGCGCATCTGAGCCGCGCCATGGCGACCTTTGCCCATGAGGAGCCGGAAGCACGTTCGGTTGTCATCGCCGGCGGTGGAGCGATTGGCCAGATGCTGGCCACCCGAATCGAGGCGGATTTCGAGAATACGCAGGTCCAGATCATTGAGAAGGATCCGGCGCGTGCGCGCACTCTTGCCGAAGGATTGCGTGTCAGTGGCGTGCTGAATGGTGACGCGCTGGACAGTGGCATCCTGGCGGAAGCCGGGGTGCACAGGACAGAAACCTTTGTTTCGGTGACCGATGATGACGAGGTGAATATCCTGTCCGCGCTGCTGGCCAAACGAAATGGCGCCATGCACGCGGTGGCGCTGGTCAATACGCCGGGTTTCATCCCGCTGGTATCGGCGCTTGGTGTCGATGCTGTGATCAACCCGTCACAGATCACCGTCTCCTCGATCCTCGAGCATGTGCGGCGTGGCAAGATCCGCGATGTCCATCCAGTGGTCGAGGATCTCGGCGAGGTGATCGAGGCGGAGGCGCTGCCATCCTCGCTTCTTGTCGGCAAGTCGCTCCGTGAGGCGAAAATCCCCAAGGGTGTGGCCATCGGCGGCATCATGCGGGGGGATGAGGTTATTCCGGCGCGCGGCGATACCGTGATCGAGGCGGGCGATACAGTGGCTATCTTTGCCGCCCGTGGGCGGATTCCGCTTGTCGAAAAACTGCTGTCGGTAAGGCTCGATTTCTTCTGATCCCGTAGCCGGCATCCTGGCCGACATCCTGGCCGACATCCTGGCCGACATCCTGGCCGACATATTGTGACACTTGATCGGACGCGCGGCATTGTGCCGCCATGTTGTTCCGGCTACAGTGGCACAAGGAGGACGACAAATGGCCAATGATAAGAGCCGGAACCTTCAGGAACTGTTTCTGAATAATGTCCGCAAATCCCACGCATCCGTTACCGTGTTCCTCGTCAATGGAGTGAAACTCCAGGGTATCATCACCTGGTTTGACAATTTCTCGATCCTGCTGAAGCGTGACCAGCATGTGCAGCTTGTCTACAAGCATGCCATCTCGACGATCATGCCGATGACGCCGATCCAGCTGCAAGAGCTCGACGATGCGGACGTTACGGCAGAGCCGGACGGGGAGTGACAGGTTCCCGTTTCTGTGACGTATTCCCCGAACGATCTCGACGACGCCGTTGGTGCGCTGCTGAAAGAGGCATGCGCGCGTTTTGTCATGCCGCGCTATGGCCAGCTGCGGCAGGATGAAGTCGAGGAAAAATCCAGCCCGACCGATCTCGTGACCGTTGCTGACCGCGAGGCGGAACTCTTCCTCACGCCGAGGCTTCTCGATCTGATTGATGGTGAGGTGATTGGCGAGGAGGCCTGCGCCGGCGATCCTGATATTCGCAGCCGGGCCGCGGCGCCGGTGGCGTGGACCGTCGACCCGGTCGACGGGACAGGCAATTTCGTGAAGGGCAATGACCGGTTCTGCTGCATGGTGGCGCTGTTGGAGGCGGGGCGGCCGG
>SHBC01000056.1 GCA_004213025.1 SAR116 cluster bacterium | reverse complement strand
CTACGTCATCCTGATGCTGATTGCCGATATCGCGGCCTTTGCATCCAACGCACGGCTGAGGCATCCGAAATGACGACATCAAACAACGCCACCAGCGCACAGACCAAACATTTCGTTGCCCCCTATGATGCAGGTGTCAGCTTTGACGAGCTTCCCGACGCCGCGCCAACCGCGCGCTACAAGCCGTCCTGGACCGGCTGGATCGGCATTGTTGTGGTCAGTTTCTGGGTCTTCATCGCCATTTTCGGCCCCTGGCTGGCCCCGATGGGCGAGAATGAACTTCCCTTCCCGGATGATTATTCCGAATTCCAGCTGCCGCGCCCCGGTGCCTGGCTTGGCACTGACGAAAGTGACCGCGATGTTCTCAGCCGCCTGATGTATGGCGCCGGCCGCACCATCGGCATTTCCTTCATGGCGACGCTTCTTGCCTATTTCATCGGCGTGGTTCTGGGGATTGGCGCTGCCATCTCCACACCGCGCGTCGACATGATCGTCAGCCGCATCAATGACGCCTTCCTCAGCCTTCCCACCATCATGCTCGGCCTTGTCGTCGTCGCCGCTGTGGGATCCTCGATCCCGGTGCTGATCATCACCGCCGGTGTGATCTATGCCACCGTCGTGTTCCGCCTTGCCCGCGCGCTTGGCCAGGAAATCATGGTGATGGATTTCGTCGAGGCGGCGCGCGTCCGCGGTGAGGGACGATGGTGGATCATCACGCGTGAGATCTGGCCGAACGCGGCGATGCCGCTGCTGACCGATTTCGGGCTGCGACTGATCTATGTGATCCTGTTCATCTCCAGCCTCAGTTTCCTCGGCCTTGGCGTGCAGCCGCCGCAGGCGGACTGGGGATCAATGGTCCGCGAAAATCTGGGCGCACTGTCATATGGCGCATCGGTCATTCCGGTTGTCGCCCCGGCGCTGGCCATCGCCACCCTCACTGTCGCCATCAATCTTGTTGTCGATGATCTCTCCGCACATAGCGGCGGCAAGCTGTCAAAGAGGCTGTAACATATGGCGCGCACATCCGACTCGAATGACGTGGTCTTCGAGGCCCGCGACCTGAAGATCAACGCGGTTCGCGATGACGGTTCTGAGCTTCCCATCGTCAAGGGTGTCGATTTCAAGGTCCGGCGCGGCGAGGTTGTCGCGCTGATCGGCGAATCGGGCTCCGGCAAGACAACCATCTCGCTGGCGGCGCTTGGCTATTGCAAACCCGGTCTGAAATTCGCTGGCGGCGAGGCATTGCTGAACGGCCAGAATGTCACCGCCATGGATACCGAGGAGCTGCGGCCGATCCGTGGTGAGAAGGTTGCCTATCTGGCACAGAGTGCCGCCGCCACCTTCAACCCGTCGATCCTGATCAATGAGCAGGTGACCGAGGCGCCGGTGCTTCACGGCTCGAAAACGCGCGCCGAGGCCGATGCCAAGGCGCTGTCGCTCTATCACGCGCTGGAGCTTCCCGACCCGGAGACCATCGGGTCGCGCTATCCGCACCAGGTATCCGGCGGCCAGCTGCAACGTCTGATGGCGGCCATGGCGCTGTGTGGCGAACCTGATCTTCTCGTCCTTGACGAGCCGACAACGGCGCTTGACGTGACCACCCAGATCGAGGTGCTGAAGGCCTTCAAACAGGTGATCAAGGAAGAGGGCGCGGCGGCCATCTATGTGACGCATGATCTGGCCGTGGTGGCGCAGATCGCCGACCATATCGTTGTTCTCTACAATGGCGAGATCAAGGAAGCCGGCCCGGTCGAGACCATCATCAACAAGTCGGAACACCCCTATACAAAGCGTCTGATGGCAGCCATCAAGCCGCTTCCCGAGGCCGGACTTGGCGAGGCCAGCAATCATGAGCATATGCGCGATGCGCCGGCGCTGGTGGCGCGCGACATCGATGCCGGCTATGGCAAGGGGCCCGATGGCGCGCCGACAACAATGGTGCTTCGGGACGTCAATGTCGCCATCGAACGCGGCAAGACTGTTGGCATTATCGGCGAATCCGGATGCGGAAAATCCACGCTGGCGCGCGTCTTTGCCGGATTGCTGCCGCCAAGCGCGGGGGATCTGGAACTTGACGGGCACCCTGTGGCACCAAATCTTGCCGCGCGCACGCGTGATGAGCTTCGCCGCGTGCAGTTTGTCTATCAGATGGCCGATACGGCGCTGAATCCGCGCCAGCGAATCAAGGATATCCTTGGCCGGCCGCTGGAATTCTATGGCGGGTTGACAGGCGCCAGTAAGACCAAGCGGATCAACGAGCTGCTGGAGATGGTGGAGATGCCGCCACCCTTTGCCGAGCGGTTCCCGCATGAATTGTCGGGCGGTCAGAAACAACGGATCAATCTGGCGCGGGCACTTGCCGCACAACCGGAGGTGGTTCTGTGTGACGAGGTCACCTCGGCGCTGGACACCATCGTTGGTGCCAATGTCATCGAATTGCTGAAATCATTGCGCCGCGAGACCGGCGTGTCCTTCGTTTTCATCAGCCATGATCTGTCGACCGTCGCCTCCTTTGCCGACGAGATCGTCGTTCTCTATGCCGGGCGCGTCGCCGAACAGGGCCCGACCGACAAGGTTCTGTCACCGCCCTATCATCCCTATACGCGGCTGCTGATCTCCTCGGTGCCGGAAATGCGGACCGGCTGGCTTGAGGACACGGTGGCGAGCCAGGAGACCATCACCGGCATGACAGGTGGTGTTGAGCTGACCGATGTCGGCTGCCCGTTCTTTGCCCGCTGTCCGCTGGCGATCGAGGGGACGTGCGACACCACCGCCCCGCCGCGCCGGGTCGATGGTGAGGATCATGTCATCGAATGCCATCGCGAGGTTGGCGACCTGCTTGGCGGCGGCTGATCATGCGGCGAATATCACCGAGCCGCTAGTCCTGCAGTTGCGGGTAGGCCAGCGCAGCGACGATATGGACGCGGCGCGTCTCGCCGCCATTCATCGCCGTGTGATAGCCGCGCGTGTCGGTGAAATAGACCGACCCGTCGGCCGGAAGATGCGTCACGTGATGATTGACCACGAACAGCGATCCCGGATTGGTCACGATCGGGATATGAAGCCGCGGTTCCGGGTCGCGATGCCAGCTATTGCAATTATACAGGCCCTTTGACAGCACCCGCATCCTGCCGATGGGAAAGCGGTGCGCCAGTTCAGCATGGACATGTTCGAAATAGGTGCCGGCGAATTGCGGGTTGAACTCGTTGAAATCGATCTCCGGGACCAAATCCTCGCGCGCCTCCTCGACATAGCGGTCATCGCCGCGAAGCCAGTAGCGGCCGGACAGGTCATTCTCGGTCCATTCGGTCTGGCCCGGGCGCTGGGTCAGTGGCAGGGCGGCAAAGCCGTCATCCTGCATTCCGCCCATGAAATCGGACCGTCGCAGGCATTCGGCAAGTGCGGTGCGTAGCTGGTCAATGTCGAAGCAAAGCGCCAGCTTCTCGATCCCGGGCCCGGGAACAAAGCCCGCCACCGAACCGGTGTCAGGCGGCGCCTGAAGACGGGTCTCGACAAGCGCCACGTCGCTATCATGGATGCGGCCTGCATAGGTGTGACCTGCATAGGTGCGGCCTGCATAGGGCTGTGTCATCGCTGCCGTCTCCCGCCGGTGGTTAGGCGGTCAGCAGGCAGCAAAAGCCGCGACCTGTCAAGCCGCGCCGGCAGCTGGTGTCATGACGGGTCGGGCACCTTGCGAAGATAGGGCTTCACACTGTCCCAGCCGGATGGAAAAAGCTTGTGCGCCTCGTCATCCGACACCGATGTCAGGATGATCACATCCTCGCCCTTCTGCCAGTCAGCCGGCGTTGCCACCTTGTGACCCGCGGTCAGCTGAAGCGAGTCGATGACGCGCAGCAGCTCGGCAAAGTTGCGTCCTGTCGACATCGGATAGGCCATCTGCAGCTTGATCCGCCTGTCCGGCCCGATGACAAAGACGACGCGCACCGTCTGGTTGTCGACCGCGGTGCGCCCGGCCGAACTGTCACCTGCCGCCGCTGGCAGCATGTCATAGAGTTTGGCGACAGCCAGGTCGGTATCGGCGATGATCGGATATGCCGGCCGGTTCCCGGTTACATCCTCGATATCGGAAAGCCATTCCCTGTGGTCGTCTGCCGGGTCGACCGACAGGCCGATCACCTTGACATTGCGCCTTGCAAACTCGTCCTCAAGCCCGGCCAGCGCGCCAAGCTCGGTCGTACAGACCGGCGTGAAATCCTTGGGATGCGAAAACAGCACACCCCATCTGCCATCCAGCCAGTCGTGAAACCCGATCTCGCCATGGGTTGTCTGCGCCGTGAAATCAGGCGCCAAATCATTGATCCGCAGAACCATCTGTTCCTCCTGAAAGCTGTGTCACAGCTTCACCGAAGGCAGCGGAGCCAATCCAGCATAATCACCGCTGTTACACAGATTTTTCAGCCTCTGCGCAAAGTGGCGCAAACAGGTTCCCTTGCGAGACCGGAGATGGAAAATTCTTCGCCCGCACAGTCTTCTCCGGCACAGTAGTCTCTGGCACGGTCGTCTCTGGCACGGTTCATGCCACCCCTATATGAAGAAATTCTAAAATAACTTCCAGAATAACTTCCGGTCAGGCGTCATGCTGTGTCACCATTGCCATCTGTAGATTGTTATATGCCTGTGTCATCTGTCATCTGTAGGGGATGGGATCATGGAACCAAAGCTGATGAGTTATATAACAAGCAAATTCGCCACCAAGGGCGACATGATGGCTGCTGAGCGCGAGTGGCAGGAAATCATCGGCGAGATGCTGCCGCGGTTCAAGGAAGCTGGCGCGTTGCGTCAGGTGGTGACGCAGGTATGGAACCAGGAAGGCAGTTTCATTCTTGGCAATCTGTGGGAATATGTCGACGAGCAGGCCTTCATCGCCTGTCAGCCGCTGTTCCGTGAAGCCGAGGCCAAGATGAATGAGCGAAACGGCATTGCCTCGATCAATGTGCCATCCCGCGGAATCATCCTTCACGACATTCATCTGTAGACCCGCCGCCAACCGTCACGGTGCTGGTCGTCCGGTCCTTGCATTGCCAATGGCAGTGTGATTGCATCACGCCACATGGATTGTCGGATTCTGGATCGCGGACTCTGGCCACGGTGCCTTTTGACAAACCATGAAGACCATCAGGCTTTTAAAGGGCGGAGCCACCGTGACGAAAACAGATTATTCATTGCCACCGGGAACACATACCGTGGCGCTGGGGCTTGGTGACCTGAACGGCATCATGCGCGGCAAGCGCATTCCGGCGGCCCAATGGGAACGGATCTGCGAGTCTGGCAACGCGTTGGCAATGTCGATTTTCACCATGGATATGACCTGTGATGTCTGGGACACGCCAGTGGTCAGTTTCGCGAACGGCTTTCCCGATTGCCATATCTTTCCGCTTCACCCCCCGGTCGCGATCCCGTGGGAGTCTGGCGTGGCGCTGTGTTTTGCCCGCGCCGAGGGGATGGATCACAAGGTGCTGACAATTGATCCGCGACGGGCGCTTGTCAGGCAGCTGGCGCGCGCCAACGCCATGGGGATTGAGATCAGCGCCGGTACCGAGCTGGAATTCTACCTTCTCGACCCGCAGACCGGCCTGCCACATGACAACGGCAATGATTGCTACGGTCTTGACCGGGCCGCGGCGCTGGAGCCGATTCTGGGCCCCATCCGCGAGCAGCTCGGCGCCATGGGAATCCCGATCGAACAATCAAACCCGGAATATGCGGCCGGTCAGGTCGAGGTCAATATCCGTCACGACACCGCCCTCATCGCGGCCGACAGGGTGGTGATGTTCCGCTCGCTGGTCAAACAGCTGGCGGCGCGGCACGGCTATCATGCCAGTTTCATGGCCAAACCCTTTCTGGAGGAAAGCGGCAACGGCTTTCATGTTCATTATTCGCTGTGGTCAGATGGCGGTAACATTTTCGCCGACAAGGGACGGCTGAGCGACACGGGCCGGCATTTCCTGGCCGGCCTGCAGCACCGTATGGCCGAGATGTCGGTCTGCGGCGCGATGACCGTCAATGGCTATCGTCGGCGCCAGCCGCTGTCCTTCTGTCCGACCAATGCAAGCTGGGGGTTCGACAATCGCACCGTCGCGCTTCGCGTGATCGAAGGGAGCGAGGGCGCAACACGGATTGAAAAGCGCGACGCCGGCGCCGACTGCAACCCCTATCTGCTGCTGGCGGCCGATATCGCCGCCGGTCTTGACGGCATCGAGGCGGCGATGGAGCCGTCACCAGTCACCGAAGGCAATGCCTATCAGGACAGCGCCGCGCCGCCAATCCCGCTACAGCTTGATGATGCCATCAGGCAGGCACGCGCCTCGGACTGGCTTTGCGGGGTTCTGGGAGCTGATCAGTATGAGATCTGGCTGCAGCAGGCCGAACGCGAGCTGGCATTCTTCTGGCAACAGGTCACGCCTTTCGAGACCGGGCGTTATCTGCGGGTATTCTGAGGCCACGCCGGAAGTGATGATGGTGAGGTCATTATCCCTGCGGCCATTATATTTGTGGCGCGCATATTTTGAGTGACGTTTTCTGTCTAAATGCCTATATCTTCCAAGTGATCAGGGCGGCCGGTGTTTGCCACATTGTGGCAATTGGGGGGCACAGGCGCATACCCGGGTCACGACTGTGAGACAAGCTGCCGCGAGGTAACCCCGATGAAGATCACCCGCAAAGTCAAAGCCATCCTCGACAATTACAGCGCCGACAGTCCCGGCGTGAAGGCCAATCTGGCACGCATTCTGATGCAGGGAAAGCTTGGCGGCACCGGCAAGCTTGTGATCCTGCCGGTCGATCAGGGGTTTGAACACGGGCCGGCCCGAAGCTTTGCCGTCAATCCCGCCGCCTATGACCCGCATTACCATTTCCAGCTTGCCATCGATGCCGGCCTGTCGGCCTATGCCGCGCCGCTTGGCATGATCGAGGCTGGCGCCGATAAATTCGCCGGGCAGATCCCGACCATCATGAAGGT
>SHBC01000055.1 GCA_004213025.1 SAR116 cluster bacterium | reverse complement strand
GGCGCCGATGAGCGCCCGGAATTCATCCGTCAGAACGCCCTGCTGCCGCTTGCCTGGCAGGGTCTTGGCGTGCCGGGCCATTGCCAGCTTCTGGCCGGCCACAACCATTTCACCATCATCGAGACGATGACGGATGCGAACAGCCAGCTCTGCCAGCTGATCGACGCACCGCTGGCGTGACCGTTGGCCGGTTTGATCTCAAAGCCCAGAGCCTAGAGCCTAGAGCCGTGCGTAGGTGCTTGTCAGATCGGCCGCAAGCTTGCCGGTGGCATGGTCGGTGATGGTGATTCGCCCGACAACCAGTCGCCGGCCTGCCTTCAGAATGTCGACCGTGACATCGCCGCCGGCATCGCCAAGCGGGCGCAGGAACCGGCTGGCGATATCCACCGTCGTGATTGGCGCATAGCTGCCAATGGACGCCGTGACCGCCGCGATCATCGCCGTATCGGCGGCGGCGACGATGGCCTGGCCACAGATCATCCCGGCATCGCGTGTCAGCCTGTCGCTGAATGGCAGGAAAAAGCAGGATTGCATCGCCGAGACAGAGGTCACCCGCAGCCCGAGATCGCGCACCCATGGCGCTGTCACCTCGTCGAGAAGTGCCTGCGCCGCGGCGGCGTCGAAGGTTTCCTCCGGCGCGTCCCTATCGGTATCTGACATCGCTCCACACCCCTGTTGCTGTCTATTCCACGACCTTTGCGGGAGACCCCGTCGGCGCCCTTGACTAACCGGACGGTCAATCTTTACCGTTGCATGATCCTTGCCGGGTTTTGCATGGCCGGTCAAGCTGATGGCCGGCGGGCCACCACCAACAGGCCACTACCAACAGGCCACTGCCAACAAGACACCGCGGGGATAAGGGGGAGACGGGGCATGTCAGAAGACACCACCAGGGTAACTGCCGGGGACACTGTGGAAGATACCGCCCGGGCCGTTGCCGAGACGATGATCGGAAAATGCGGATTCTCGCAGCTTCTTGGCATGCGGATTGTCGATACCGGGCCGGATTTCGCGAAGGTCGAGATGACGCTTGCCGAGCGTCACCTGAACGGCTTTGCCATCGCCCATGGCGGCGCCATTTTCGCGCTTGCCGACACGGCTTTCGCGCATGCCTGCAATTCCGAGAACATCGTGACAGTGGCGCAGCAATGCCAGGTGAATTTCCTGAAACCGGGTAAGGCCGGCGAGACCCTGACCGCCACCGCCAAGGCGCGCACCCGCAGCGGCCGCACCGGCCTTTATGACGTCACCATCGCCACCCAGGATGGCACGGTGATTGCCGAATTCCGCGGCATGTCACGGACGCTGAGCGATCCTGTCATCCCGCCATCGGCGTAATTTTCGACCACTTCCCGAGCAGACGAGACCATGATGCGTGACCTGAGCCCCTCGACAGACATTCTGGACCCGATCGAGATCGCCTCGCGCGATGAGATCATGGCGCTGCAGCTGCGGCGCCTGCAATGGACGCTGTCGCATGCCTATGAGAATGTGCCGCTCTATCGCCGCAAGTTCGACGAGGCCGGCGTTCATCCGGACGATCTGAAGGCCCTTGAGGATATCGCCAGATTTCCCTTCACGACGAAAGAGGATCTGCGGCAGAGCTACCCGTTCGAGATGATGGCCGTGCCGCTGGAAAAGGTCGCCCGCATCCATGCCTCGAGCGGTACCACAGGCAAGCCGACAGTCGTCGGCTACACGCAGACGGATGTCGACAACTGGGCGCATCTTGTGGCGCGCTCGATCCGCGCTTCCGGCGGGCGTCCGGGCGACCGCGTCCATGTCGCCTATGGCTATGGGTTGTTCACCGGCGGGCTTGGCGCACATTACGGCGCCGAGGCTATGGGCTGCACGGTGATCCCGGTCAGCGGCGGCATGACCCAGCGGCAGGTCCAGCTGATTGTCGATTTCAAGCCTGATATCATCATGGTCACACCATCCTACATGCTGGCCATCGCCGACGAGTTTGAACGCCAGGGCATCGACCCGCGAAGCACCAGCCTGAAGAGCGGCATCTTCGGCGCCGAGCCATGGACCGACGCGCTGCGGGCCGAGATCGAGCAGCGGTTCGACATGCATGGTGTCGATATCTATGGCCTGTCCGAGGTAATGGGCCCCGGCGTTGCCAATGAGGCGGTCGAGGAAAAGGACGGGCTGTATGTCTGGGAGGATCATTTCCTTCCCGAAATCATCGACCCGGAAGGCGGCACGCCGCGCGCCGATGGCGAGACAGGCGAGCTTGTCTTCACCTCGCTGACCAAGGAGGCGCTGCCGATCATCCGCTACCGCACGCGCGATCTGACAAGGCTCCGGGCAGGTGGTGCGCGGACGATGCGGCGGATGGACAAGATAACAGGCCGCAGTGACGATCTGATCATCCTTCGCGGCGTCAATGTCTTCCCAAGCCAGATCGAGGAACATATCGTGCAGATCGACGGCATCAGCCCGCATTACCAGATCGAGCTGTGGAAGGATGGCCCGCTGGACGCGATGACGGTCCGCGTCGAGGCGGCGCCAGGACATGAGGGTGAGGATCGGCGCGCCGCGCTGGCCGCGACGCTTGGCGATAACATCAAGCAGAATGTCGGCATTTCGGCAGTGATCGATGTCACCCCGGTCGGCGCCGTTGACAGGTCTGCCGGCAAGGCGGTCCGCATCATCGACCGCCGCGGCGACTGAGGGGCACCGGGGCGATGCCGCGACGCCGGGCCGTCAGCTATGACACCAAGCTGGAACATATCCGCGACACCGCGGCCGGGCTGTTCGCGCGGGACGGTTTCAGCCGCACCTCGATGGCCGAGCTTGCCACCGCCTGTGGTGTGTCGAAGGCGCTTCTCTATCACTATTTCGACAGCAAGGAAGCGATGCTGTTCGATATTCTGCAGGCCTATCTCGGCGACCTTGAAAAAATGGTCGAAATCGACGCTGCGACGCCAGGGACTGCCCGCGATCATCTTCGCGACCTGATCCGGGCGCTGTTGCGGCAATATCGCGAGGCTGGCAACACGCACAAGCTTCTGACCTTCGAATTGCCGGTGCTTCCGGCCGACCAGCAGGCGGAGTTGCGCGCCGCCGAACGCCGGATCATGGCCCGGTTCGATGTCGCGCTGTCGGCGGCGGCGGCGGCGGCCGGCCGCACAACGCCACTTGACGGTCCGCGTGCGATGATGTTGTTCGGCACGCTGAACTGGACCTACACCTGGTTCCGCGAAGATGGCACATTGTCACTTGATGCCTATTGCGAACTGGTAACCGACAGCACGATTGCCTCGCTTCTGGCATGACTGGAATGGGCCGTGACTGGAATGGAGCATGATCAGATTGGGGCGACAGGACCGGCAGATGACAAGAGACCAACATGACAGATAGCACCCTGTTGATCCGCAATGCCGACCTGCTCTGCACGATGAATCCTGCCGATGCCGCAGCATCCGAAGGGACGCGCGCCGGCGACAATGTCGGGGCAGAGATCCACGGTGGCGGCCTGTTCGCCCGCAATGGCGTCATCGAAATCGTCGGGCCGGGCGACACGCTGCCCGAAACCGCCGAAACGGTGATCGACATGACAGGCCATGTCGTCATTCCCGGCATGGTGAACACGCATCACCATCTGTTCCAGAACCTGACGCGGGCGGTCCCGGCGGCACAGGATGCGCCACTGTTCGGCTGGCTGCAGACGCTGTATCCGATCTGGTCGCATATCGGGCCGGAACATATCTACTGGTCGACCGCATTGGGGCTGGCCGAGCTGGCGCTGAGCGGCTGCACCACCTCATCGGACCATCTCTATCTCTATCCGAACGATGCGCGGCTTGATGATTCGCTGGCCGCGGCGGCCGATCTCGGCATGCGCTTTCACGGCACCCGCGGGTCGATGAGCATTGGCGAGTCCGGCGGCGGCCTGCCGCCCGACATTCTGTGCTGGCCCGAGGATGACATCCTTGCCGACTGCCAGCGTGTGGTTGAACAATTCAACGATCCGGCGCGCCATGCCATGCAGCGCGTCGGGCTGGCGCCCTGCTCGCCCTTTTCGGTGTCGATGGATCTGATGCGCGAGACCGCCAGCATGGCGCGCGAACTTGGCGTCGGGCTGCATACGCATCTGGCCGAGAATGTCGAGGATATCGAATACAGCCTGGCGCATTTCGGCATGCGCCCCGGCGAATATATCGAGGCGGTTGGCTGGACCGGCAGCGATGTGTGGCACGCCCACTGCGTGCAGCTTGATGATGGCGAGATCGATTTGTTCGCCCGCACCGGAACCGGCGTCGCGCATTGCCCCTGTTCCAACATGCGGCTTGCCAGCGGCATCGCGCCGGTGCGGCGGATGCTTGATTCGGGCATGAAAATCGGGCTGGGGGTCGACGGGTCGGCCTCGAATGACAGCGGGCATATGCTGAACGAGGCGCGCCAGGCGATGCTGCTGCAGCGCGTCAATCAGGGCGGCGATGCGATGACGGCGCGCGAATCGCTGGCCGTGGCGACACGCGGCGGGGCCGGCGTGCTGGGGCGTGATGACATCGGCATGCTGGCACCGGGCTGCGCCGCCGACATCGCCGCCTTCGACAGGCGCAGCATTGATTTCGCCGGCAGCGACTGGGACCCGCTGGCAAGCCTTGTCTTCTGCGGGCCGGTCAAGGCAGGCTACACCATCATCAATGGCCGTGTCGTGGTGGCCGAGGGACAGCTGGCGACGATGGAGATGGACAGGCTGCTGTCCCGCCACGCCGCCATGTCGCATGATCTGATGCAGCGCGCCGGCCTCGCCGGCTAGGCCAGACTATTGGCCAGGCTCACGCGCTCCTGCGCAACGCCATCACCTGATACCACAGCACCGCCGACAGGATGATCGTGCCACCGATCACCGTCTGCATCGACGGCCATTCGGCCAGAAACAGGATGGCAAGCAGAATGGCCCAGGGCGTCTCACTGACGCTGAGCAGCGCTGTTTCACCCGGAGTCAGAAATTTTGAACCCTGCGCCAGTGTGATGGAGGCAATCACCAAGGTGACGCCAAACAGCGCCATCAATCCAATCTCACCGGGTGCGGCGGCGAGAGGCTCACTGAAATATAGCGATGCTGGCAACAAAAGCAGGGAGGCCCCAACGGTTGGCAGGGTCGCCGGTGTGTTGGGGAAACGACGATAGATCATCATGATCAGCACCATCATCAAAGTCATCCAGAGTGCCAGCAGGTCACCGACGAGCCCAGCGCCGCCAAAGGACCCGAAGACAATGACAAAGGTGCCGCCAAGAACCGCCACACAGGCCAGCATAAAGCCCAAACTGACCCGCTGACCGAACACCCACCAGCCGAGTGATCCCGCCAGAACCGGTGCCGCTGACCAGATCAGCGCCACATTGGCGATCGAGGTAAGCTTGAAGGCCGGAATGAAGGCGGCAGTGCCAGACGCATAGATGAGTGAAAGGGCGATTGCGGAACCCCTGAAACGCCGTACTTCATCCCACAGGCGTCCAATCACTACGAGATAGAGAAGGCCACAGGCCACCGCGAAAATGCCGCGCCAGAAAATGATCGTCCAGGCATCGGCGGACACGCCCTTGGTGAAGACCCCGGCCGTACTGAAAAATATTGCCGAGATGATCAGCAGCCAGATGCCGAGGAACCGTTCACCCGATGTCACTGGCCGCAGCCCCGTTCGTCTGTTCATGATACCCTCTCTGATTAGAACAAATCATGAACATATTGCCAGATATAGATTAATTTTCAGTTGCCGACGGATCGCATTAATGTTGGTTCGGCGCCGCGCCATCATATCGACATCGGCCACAACACGCCACTGCCAGCGACAAAGGGGTGGGGCCATTTGTCAGCATGTGTCAAACCGGTTCTGTACGACGACTATCTCGTCAGGGCCTATCTCGTCAGGGCCTATCTCGTCAGAAATGCCGGACCGGCATCACCTTTACATCGGCGAGGCAGGAATCATCCTCGCCGTAATGGAAGACGAAGATCGTCGCCGATTTGCCATTGAAGGCAAGGCGGCAGAAACCGGTATCCTCGTCAGGCTTGTTGTTGGGGCAGGTCATCAGATCGACATGCGGGATGTTGTCCTCGAAATCGCTATAGGTCACCGTGCAGTCATTTGCCAATGCAGCGGTGGCGACAAGGCCGAAACTCATGGCGGCAAGCACGGTGCGGCCAAGGCCGGAGGGGAATGGCCGGATGGTCATGGCGGACTCCTTTTCAGTACGGGTTGATCATGTCTGACGCCATGACAGCACCGGGCGGAGAAACCGCGTCAGTCTCATAGGATCATGATATTATGATAACAGTGTTATGATAATGATAATGAGTCGCAATTGCAACAAACAGTCTTTGGCGAGACTGCCTGTGATCACCCCTCGAAGGAAGAGCCCTACGCTGCCACGATCAAAGCCACCGGTACGTCGAGCCAATATTCCTGCAGGTTGGCCGCCTTGTCCTCACCGTCCGGGCCGGCGCGATCGATGATCAGGAAATCCTGCTCCGCTTGTAGCACCAGAAGCGGATGATGCCAGACATTGCGGGCATAGTTGACGCCGACAGACCCGGCCGCGCGAAAGCAGCGCAGCGCGTCAAAATCCGGCGCGCTGTCATCGGCATTTGTCGGCGCCACCACGACCAGCCAGTCATGCGCCGCCAGCGGCATGAAAGCCTGCGAGCCGAGCGGATGGCGTTCCATCATTCTGATGGCGATCGGGTCGGGCCGGCGGGTGCCGCGAAAGATCGACAGGATCGCCCGCCCGTTACCAGCCCCGACATCAGACTCCACATCGACATCGGCAAGGTCATGAAACCGCGTTGTCGTGCCTTCATTGATCATGATCCGCTCCGCCCCGTCGGTCTGGATCACCTCGCCGAAGGGGGCAAAGGCCGCCACACTCAGCGGTTCGATTGGCAGCCGGCGCGGCGCGGTCATGATGCCCTCCCGCCAGATGGTCCATCAGATGGCCCATCATAAGGGTGCGTCGCCCGCCAGTGCCGTGCGATATCGACCCGCC
>SHBC01000054.1 GCA_004213025.1 SAR116 cluster bacterium | reverse complement strand
CGACCCAGCTGCCGGCAACAAGCTGGCAGCGATGTTTCTGTATCCAAGCTTCCAGGTGATGCTGGCCTATCGCATTGCCAATCCGCTCTGGCGTGTGGGCGTCCGGTTTCCGGCACGATTCATCATGCAGCTTGCCCGGCTGTTCACCGGAATAGAAATCCACCCTGGCGCCAGCATCGGCTGTGGCTTCTTTGTCGATCACGGATCGGGGGTCGTCATCGGCGAGACCGCTGTGATCGGTCGCAATGTCACGCTCTATCAGGGTGTGACGCTTGGCGGTGTTCTTCCGGCTGTGGATTCGCAATCGCAGCGATCGGTCAAGCGCCACCCCACCCTTGGCGACAATGTCATTGTCGGGTCCGGGGCGCAGATCCTTGGCGACCTCATCGTGAATGACGGCGCCAAGGTTGGTGGAAACTCGGTTGTAACGCGCGATGTCCCTGCGGGTGCGACAGTGGTCGGAGTGCCGGCCCGCCAGATGACCGCAAAATCGAAGCCCGTTCCCGAAAGCAGCAGTTTTACAGCTTACGGCGTCAGCAACCCTGACGAAATCGACCCGCGCGCCAAGACCATCGATGCGTTGATTGCCGAGGTGCAGTCGCTGCGTGCCAGATTGAATGACATGGAAGACAGGCTGTCGCCGACCCGCCTTCATGACGATGCCGGCAAGGCGGCGATTTCCGATGAGGACGACCTGCCACCGGCGCCACGCGAAAGCTGACCCGTCATCATGGCGCGTCAGCCCCAGCTGTATCTAGACAACAACGCCACCGCCCCGCTGCGTCCCGAGGCTGCTGCCGCGATGCAGGAGGCCATGGGCCCGCCTGCCAACCCGTCTTCGGTGCATGGCTACGGGCGCGCAGCGCGCATGATGGTCGAGGCGGCACGTGCCGAGATCGCGATGCTGGCCGGGTGCCGTCCTGCCGATCTTGTCTTTACCAGCGGCGGGACCGAGGCCAACAATCTGGCTCTGTCGATGTTCGATACCGTGATCACCAGCGCGGTGGAGCATGATTCCGTGCTCCGCGCCGTACCGGGCGCGCAGATCATCGGTGTTGATTCCGAAGGCAGGATTGATCTTGAGGCGCTGCGCAACGCACTTGCGGCGCTGGATGAGGCGACGCGATCGCGCACACTTGTCTCGGTGATGATGGCGAACAACGAGACAGGTGTAATCCAGCCTGTTGACGAGATTGTCCAGATCGCGCACGAGGCCGGCGTTCAGGTGCATAGCGACATGGTGCAGATGCTGGGAAAACAGCATCTGGATTTCAGCGGGTCCGGTCTCGATTTTGCCAGCCTGTCCGCGCACAAGATTGGCGGTCCGGCAGGTGTCGGCGCATTGCTGGTCCGGCCGGGACGGGCCATGACAAGCCTCCTGCGCGGCGGCGGTCAGGAACAGGGCCGCCGGTCCGGCACCGAGAATGTCATCGGCATCGCCGGCTTTGGCGGGGCGGCGAAGGCCGCTTTCGATGATATTGCCCATTATCGCCGGATGGCGTCCTGGCGCGACGCGATGGAGACGCGGCTTCTGGATGAGCGCGGCGACTCCACCCTTTTTGGTGCCGGCGCCGGGCGTCTTGGCAACACCTGCTGTCTTGCCGTTGGCGAGCGCAGTTCCGAGACTATGGTCATGGCGCTGGACCTTGCCGGCATTGCTGTCAGCGCCGGTGCCGCCTGTTCTTCGGGGAAGGTCCATGAAAGCCATGTGCTCAAGGCGATGAATGCAGGACCAGATGCCAGCCGCGCCATCCGCATTTCCGGGGGGTGGAACAGCCAGGAGGCCGATTTCGAAAGGCTTGCGGAAGTGCTGGTCGCGCTGTAAAAGCTGTGGCCGGCGATCAAGGTGCCATTTCATCGCCTGCATTATGAACGCTGATTTTCAGACTGGAGTGTTGAGCAACATGCCAACGATCATTTTCACCACGCCGGATGGCAAGGAACACAATGTGACCGTCGATGAGGGCGTGACCCTCATGGAAGCCGGTCGTGACGCCAATCTCGGCATCGAAGGCACCTGTGGTGGCTGCCTGTCCTGCGCAACCTGTCATGTGATCGTTGATCCTGACTGGTACGTCAAGACTGGCGGACCGAGCGAGGACGAAGAGGATATGCTCGATCTGGCATTCAGCCTGACCGAGACATCGCGGCTTGGATGCCAGATCGCGATGACCCCGGAACTTGATGGCCTTCGGGTCAAAGTCCCCGAGGATTTCTAGACCGCAAATTTCTGGCCCGGGATTTCAGAAAGCAGAGAGCCATGACCAGCACAGCAACCCTATCCAGAGACGCCGGCCCGGATGCCGCTGTCAATGCGCTGGGGTTTGCCAAGCCGGCGGCTGACACGCGGGTCGTTGTTGCGATGTCCGGCGGGGTCGACAGCTCGGTGACAGCGGCACTGCTCCACGAGCAGGGGTTCGAGGTCGTCGGCATTACACTGCAGCTCTATGATCATGGTGTCGCCATTCAGGCCAAGGGGGCCTGCTGTGCCGGTGCCGATATCCACGATGCGCGCACGGTCGCTGGACGGCTTGGCATCCCGCACTATGTCCTCGATTACGAAAGCCGCTTCCATGACCAGGTGATGCAGGATTTCGCCGACAGCTATATGCGCGGCGAGACCCCGATTCCCTGTGTTCGCTGTAACCAGACGGTGAAGTTCACCGACCTTCTGACCACCGCGCGCGATCTTGGTGCCGATTGTCTTGCCACCGGGCATTATGTGCAGCGGGTTGACGCTGAAGAGGGCGCCGAGCTTCATCGGGGCAGCGATCCGGCCAAGGACCAATCCTACTTCCTGTTCGCCACGACACCGGACCAGCTCGATTATCTGCGCTTTCCGCTTGGCGGGCTGAGCAAGGACGAGACCCGTGCGCTGGCGCATAAATACGGTCTGTCTGTTGCTGACAAGCCGGACAGCCAGGATATCTGCTTTGTCCCCAATGGCCGCTATGGCGATGTTGTGCGCCGGCTGCGTCCCGGGGCGGTCGAGCCGGGTGAGATCGTGCATCTCGATGGCACCGTCCTTGGCAGCCACAATGGTGTCATCGATTACACCATCGGCCAGCGTCGCGGTCTCGGGATTGGCGGGCGCAAGGATGCCGATGAAGCTGACGGGCCGCTTTATGTCGTCGGGATCGAGGCGGACAGCCACCGCGTGATTGTCGGTCCGCAGGCGGCGCTGGCCTGCACTCGGGTGGTGCTGAGCGAGGTCAGCTGGGTGGCGCGGTCCGGCGCGCCGGCTGCCGGCACAAAGGTGCTGGCACGGCTTCGTAATACCGCCCCGGCGCTGGCCGCCACCCTGACCGACCATGAGGGTGAGGCGACGGCAAACGTCACACTGGACGCGCCACAATTCGGCATTGCCGCGGGCCAGGCTGCGGTGCTTTATGATGCCGCTGCGCCGGAGCGTGTCCTTGGCGGTGGCTGGATCACCGAAGCCCCGTCGGCGGGCTTGCAGACGTAACAGCCCGGCTGATACCGTCTTTGCTCCAAGGAGAGACGCGATGACAGCTTCCGGTTCGCCAAGTGATTTTCCGCCAAGTGATTTTCCGGCGAGTGATTTTCCGGCGAGTGATTTTCCGCTTCTGATCAAAAGCCTGCTGCGCACGCCGTTGCAGATCGCCCCTGAAGTCGAGATCGTCAGTGACGGGCTGATGCGCTACAGCTATCGCGCATTCGAAGGCCGGCTTCATCGCCTTGCCGCCGGTCTGGCCCGGCATGGCATTGGGGCGGGCAATGTGGTTGCTGTGATGGACTGGGACACGCATCGCTATTTCGAGGCGTTTTTCGCAGTGCCGATGATGGGGGCTGTGCTTCACACGGTGAATGTCCGGCTGGCCCCGTCGCAGATTGCCTACACCATCGATCATGCCGAGGATGATGTCATCCTTGTCCATACCGATTTTCTGCCGCTGCTTGCCGAGGTGATGCCGCATGTCAAACGCGAGGTTCGGCTGATCCTGCTTCGCGATGACCCGGCTGTGGAGGCGGATACCGAATTCAGCTTCATCACCAGCTATGACGCGATGATGCAGGAAGAGGGTGACAGCTTCGGTTTTCCGGATTTTGACGAGACCAACCGCGCCACCACCTTCTACACCACCGGCACGACGGGCGATCCCAAGGCGGTGGCCTATTCGCACCGGCAGCTTGTTCTGCATAGCATAGGAATTCTGGCCGGGTTCGGCCCCATGGAAACAGCGAACAGGCTGCATCGCGGCGATGTCTATATGCCGATCACGCCGATGTTCCATGTCCATGCCTGGGGATTTCCCTATGCGGCAACGCTTCTCGGCATCAAGCAGGTCTATGCCGGGCGCTACACGCCTGACAAGCTTCTGCGGCTGATCGCCGAGGAGGGGGCGACCTTCACCCATTGCGTGCCGACCATCCTGCAGATGCTGCTGGCGGCGCCGGCAGCAGCGGACACCGATCTCACCCGGCTGAAGATGGTCATTGGCGGGTCTGCCCTGCCGCGCGGTCTTGCCGAGGCGGCGATGGCACGCGGCATCGACATCTATGCCGGCTACGGGTTGTCGGAGACCTGCCCGGTGCTGAGCTATGCGGTGCTGAGCCCGGGTGAGGAGGATGACGTTGCGGCGCGGGTGAAGACCGGCAGGCCGCTGCCGCTGGTCGATCTGCGGGTTGTCGATGAAGACATGGTGGCACAGCCGCGCGATGGCGCCAGCACTGGCGAGGTGGTGGTGCGCGCACCGTGGCTGACGGCTGAATATGTGAAGAACCCCGAAGCGACGGCAGAGCTGTGGCGCGGTGGCTATATGCATACCGGTGATGTCGGTTATATTGACGAGGGCGGATCGCTGATGATCACCGACCGGATGAAGGATGTGATCAAGTCGGGTGGGGAATGGGTGTCTTCGCTGGCGCTGGAGAGCCTTGCCTCGGCAGTCGAGGGGGTCGTGGAAGTGGCGGCCATTGGCGTGCCTGACCCGAAATGGGGAGAGCGCCCCATGTTGCTGATTGTGGCCGCCGAGGGCGTTGACCACAGTACTGTCGAAACCGCGATCAGCAGTGTCTTTGCCGAGGCGGTGGCGGCAGGAGGCCTGTCCAGATGGGCTGTTCCAGGAGACATCAGATTTGTATCCGAGATCGCCAAGACAAGCGTCGGCAAGATTGACAAGAAGGCGCTTCGTGCGGCGCTGCGCTGATTGACCGTGCCTAACCGTTCGGGTCGCCACCCACCTTGTAGATCCGGATATGTGGATAGTCGTCATAATGCAGGCTGATTGACGGATAGTCGATCTCGCCGAGGTGATAGAGCTCGTTAAAAGTGCTTTCAAAAAGCTGCCGATGAAGGAAAAAGACGTTGATGCGGTTGTCTGTCTGCACGATCTGCAAGGCGAAATCGCCATCATTCCCGAAGCTCTCGCGGCGGGCAACGGCACCGTCCTGTGAATGCGCCCAGCCCGACAGGGCCGGCACACCATTGATCAGCCCCTGTTCCAGATCAAAGGTCGCGCCAGCGCAGTTCAGCCGCTGCGGATAGCCGGCGAGGCGACAGTTCAGCGGTTCGTAAAAGATCTGCGGGCCGGTATTGTTGCCCCGCGGGGTTATCGGTGTTCCGGTCTCAATATCCCAGTTGCCAATCTTCGAAATGGAGCTGATCCAGCCGGCCATCTGTCCGGAGACGACGACGTAGAGGTCGGGAGAGGGGTCATCGAGCGCATCATCAAACTGCGTTTGCAAGCTGGCCAGGTCTGGCTGGGCGGCGATGCCTTTATGACCCTGGGTGCTGAGGAATTTCAGGTTTCCGATGCTGCGGGCCTGTTCCGCGTCAAGAAAGGCCGTCGCCACAAAATGTGTCGTTGGCGTTGTTTGCGATCCACCATCATGGAAGGTCGGCAGGTCATTGAAGAACATCGAGGCATAACCATAGTCCCACCATGTCGCGACAACCGAATTGGCCGGATCTGCAGTCGTTTTCAGGGATGCCAGACCCTCCAGAACAGGTTTCGGAAAGCTGGGACGCGGCACGTAATCCGTCGGTGAGTTCACCCAGGCAACGATCATCGCAACACTGGCGGCAAGAATGGTGGCGGCCTGGTCACGGCGGGGTGCGTATCCAACCTCGGACAGGTTGGCGGCAATGAAGCGGGCCGTGGTTGTCATCAGGAAGGCGGCACC
This sequence comes from SAR116 cluster bacterium, assembly GCA_004213025.1. Next base: position 1,177 of record SHBC01000054.1, on the reverse strand, counting down.
AAACCACATGATTGGCGCCGAATAGAAAATGGCCCTGTTGCCGATAATGAAATTCAGCAAGCCGAACGCCACAAGCGGGCCATAGGCGATGGCAATCACCGGATGCCTGATCAGGAACAGGGCGAGGCCTGTCAGGCAAACAAGACCCATCTCGACTGATCCGGTGGCGTTGTAGAGGATATGCGAGAATGAAACACTCTGGATTTCGGTGATTGTCTGGAAAGTGTTCGGGAAAATGAAGCTTGCGTCAGCAAGAACGTCCTTCAGATAAGTCGAGGTGAACGGATTGAAGGATGTAACACCCGATAGTGCCAGAAATATCGCGGTGCCTGTCAGGACTGTTAGTATGCGTCGTTGCAGGCAGGCAAGAAGCCATGCAAGAGCTATGGCCGCCATGACAATCAGTTCCGGCTTGCCATACCACCACATGAACAGATTTGCCGAGAGGCCGGCGGCAACACACCAGCCGAAACATAACAGTCTCGATGAGGCGCGCCCGGCGAACACGACAAGCCCGAACATCAGATACATGAAACCGAGATTGAGCTGGTCGGTATCAATCCTGCCTATGGAGGATCGCATCAGATAGGCCGCGCTGAGGCCGCCACCAAGGCCGGCAATCGCACCCTGCGCCCAGTATCCGGAAGCGCCAAAACAGATGACGACAGCCACGGCGGTCAGAGCGGAAGTAAAAAGAAGCCCCCGGTTGCCCGCTGCAAGAAGGCTGGCAGGATCATTGCCGTCGGCAAAGCTGGCAATCAGAAATGACAGAAGAGGAGCGTCCCGTAGCCCGCTTGGCTGATCACTCGCAAGAATGTCGATGTTGTTTGGAAATACCCGAATGGAGTTAAAGGCAGCCGCCTGTTCATCCCGAAGGGAGATGGCGGACTGCCTCAGGAAATAGGGCGCGTCGGCCGTCGAAAAACTCGGGGTGTCAAAAATCAGGGTTGCAGGATTTTCTGACTTCCAGATCTGCAGTTGGGAATGGCGGACATGGACATTTGCTGCTATCGCAAGCGCGATCAGAACAATGGCACATATAAAAAGTAGCCAAGTTCGAGGTTCAGGCCCAAGCCAGGATTTTGCCACGTGGGACGAGTAGGCTTTCGCAAACCGGTCGATACGCGTGAACAGAGTTTCAGATACTGCGGTGGGCGTTTTCAACATACGATCAACA
>SHBC01000053.1 GCA_004213025.1 SAR116 cluster bacterium | reverse complement strand
CGAGGGTGATGACGCCTACAAGGAAGCCCGGGCGCAGATGAAGATGCTGATCCCGAGCCATGTGAAGCGCGTCCAGAAATATGAAGAGTCCCTGCCGATTTTCCAGCGCTATCAGGTCGAGCAGCAGATGGACACGATCCACAGCCCGCAGGTCACGCTGCGGTCCGGCGGCTATCTTGTCATCAACCAGACCGAGGCGCTGGTCGCCATCGACGTCAATTCCGGACGGTCGACCCGCGAGCGTAACATCGAGGAAACGGCGCTGAAGACGAATCTCGAGGCGGCCGATGAACTTGCAAGGCAGCTTCGCCTTCGCGATCTGTCGGGCCTGATTGTTGTCGATTTCATCGATATGGAAGACAACAAGAACCAGACGGCTGTCGAGCGGCGCATGAAGGATGCTATGCGCAATGACCGGGCGCGGATCCAGATCGGGTCGATCAGCCATTTCGGTCTTCTTGAGATGTCGCGCCAGCGGCTGCGGATCAGCTTCAATGAATCGATCAGTTCTGTCTGCCCGCATTGTGAAGGCACGGGCCGGGTTCGCTCGGTCGAGACCGCCGCGCTACAGATGCTGCGGGTGATCGAAGAAGAGGCCTCAAAAGGCCGGATGGACGAGCTTCGTGTGACCATCAACAGCGATGTCGCCCTCTACATTCTGAACCACAAGCGTGATGCCATCAGCGCGCTGGAGGAACGGTTCGAGATGCGGATTGTGATTCTGGCCGGTGACAGGTTGATCGCCACCGAGCATGAGGCCGAGCGAATTGGCTTCCAGGGCGGCACCAGCCGCAAACCGGCGAAGCCGCCAGTCAAAAAGGAAGCTGCGCCAGCCGAAAGCGCCGATGAGGAGACGCCGGACAGCCCGGATGAGGAAAACAGCGAGGATGAGCAGCCGAAACGGCGCAAGCGGGGTCGCCGCGGTGGCCGGCGTCGGCGTCGGCGCGGCGGTGAGGCTGGCGATAACGTGGTCGAGGCAACATCTGCGGATGATGGTGCTGATACGCCCGCCAATGACGATCAGCCAGATGCCGCCGAAGGTGACAGTCCGGCTGCCGACGCCGCATCCACGGATGGCGACAGCGGTTCCGAGACCAAGACACGCGGCAAATCCCGTGGCAGATCGCGCGGCAGACGCAAGGCTGATGCCGTCGCGGTTGAAGATGCTGCCGGTGAGAGCGCCGATGCCGCACCCGTAGAAGCGCCGGCAGAAACAAATGATGCTGAGGCTGAGGCCAAGCCGAAGCGGCGGACCCGCAAGAAAGCTGCCAAAACTGCCGAGACGCCGACTGCCGACACGCCAGCCGAAGAGGGCGGCGCTGACATAACCGGCGAGGCAGGTTCCGGGGACGAGGCACCGGCAAAGAAAAAAGCCACCCGTGCCAAGGCCGCAAAGTCAGCCGGCGCAACCAAGAAGAAGGCTGCCAAGAAAGCTGCCAAGAAGGCCGCCAAGGCCAAGGCAGCTGACAAACCGGCACCGGATGGCGGTGATGATGGCGATAGCGCCGCGTCACGGGCACCGATCAGTTCGGCCCCGCAGGATGTTGTCGAGGTTGGCCAGACCGACCCGTCAAGCAAGCGCAAGGGGTGGTGGAACCGCGGCTGACGCCGCCACACCGCCTATTGCGATGCCAGAAACTTTGGAAGCCAGTCGTTAATCCTGCGGCTGGCTTCTTTCATGTCCTGGGTACTGCCGGCAAAGGACAGCCGAAGATGCCCGTGGCCCTGTTCCTGGTCGAAATCGACCCCCGGCGTGCAGGCAACATGCGCCTCGCGAAGCATGGCCTCGGCCAGCGCGATTGAATCCGGTGTTTTCATGCCAAGATTACTGATATCGGCATAGAGATAGAAGGCCCCGTCCGACGGGGCGAGATCGCCAAGAAATTCATCGGGTAACCCGCGGATCAGGACATCGCGGTTTTCGCGGTACCGTTCGACATGGCGGTCAAGAGACGGATAGTCATCGAAGGCGGCCATTGCCCCTGCCTGCATCGGGCGCGGTGGTCCAATATAGAGGTTCTGTGCCAGCCGCTCGACCGTTTCCAACAGGTCTGGCGGGAAAATCGCCCAGCCGACGCGCCAGCCTGTCATGCAGTAATATTTCGAGAAGGAATTGACGATGATGACGCTGTCGCTGAAGGACAGCGCGGTCGCCGGGCGCGCGCCAAAGGTCAGCCCGTGATAGATCTCGTCCATGATCAGGCGAACGCCGTTGCGATGACACCATTCGCAGATCGATTTCACCTCGTCATCCGACATTACGACACCTGTCGGATTGGCCGGGCTGGCAAGCAGGATGCCGTCCGGCAGTGGCGCGCCATTGGCCGCCAGCGCCTCGAGTTCGGGAACCCAGCCTTCGGCGGCGCGGGCCGGCAGCAGCACCGGTTCGATCCCCAGCGCCAGCATCAGATTGCGATAGGCCGGATAGCCGGGCGTTGCCAGCGCGATACGATCACCACGGTCAAAGGCGGCGAGGAAGGCAAGCGCAAAGCCAAGCGATGATCCAGGGGTGATGACGATCCTGTCCGGATCGGCGGCGACATCATAGAAATCGCCATAATGCGCGGCGATACGCTGGCGCAACGCGGTCTCGCCGAAGGCCACCGAATAGCCATGTGTCGAGGTCTGTGCCAGCGCGCCTGCAAGTGCGCTGTTCACCGCCTCGGGTGGCGGTGACGATGGCTGGCCAACCTCAAGATGAACCACATTCGCGCCCGCCGCCTCAAGCTGGCTCGAAGCGTTCATCACGGCCATGGCGAGAAAGGCGGGAACCGAATTTGTCGAGGTCGTTTTCAACGGCATGATATGACAATCCATACTGGTGTGAGATCACGGCAGCGTGATATCAGATAAGCCGTCAAAGCGCCACAAATGTGCGATAATGACGGTGAGTATCAGAATTGCGGGACAGAATATCCGATGCACAGCCTCTTCAGAACCGGCCGGTTACGCGCCCAGATATGCGCCCGATTGCGCGTCGCGGGCCTGGTGGTGGCCAGCCTTGCCATGCTTGTGGGCGCGCCGGCATCGGCGGGAATGATCAGGGATACCGAGATCGAGGTCGGCCTGCGCGAATTGCTGCAACCGCTGGAGGTGGCGGCAGGCTACGCCCCGGGCAGCGTTGATGTGCGGGTCATTCTCGACCCCAGCTACAATGCCTTTGTTGCTGGCAAGCGGTTGATCTATTTCCATTCGGGACTGATTGTCGGGTCAACTTCGTCACTCGAGACAATCGGCGTGATGGCGCACGAGCTTGGCCACATCAAGGAAGGCCATGTTCAACGCATCAGCGATGATCTGCAGCAGGCAAGCGGTGCCGCCGCACTGGCCACAGTGGCGGCCATCGCCGTTGCTGCCGGCGGTGGCGGCGATGCGGCTGCCGGGGTTCTGATCGGCGGCAATGACCACGCCACACGCGGCTTTCTGGCCTCGCGCCGCCGGGCCGAGGCGGTGGCCGATGAGATCGGCCTGCAATTGCTCGAAAAAAACCAGCTCTCTGCCGTTGGACTGCGTAACCTGATGCAGCGTCTGGCCCGCCAGCGGAGCCTTCCCGAAAGCCGCCAGTCACCCTATTACGCAACCCACCCCGGCGCGGCAGAACGGCTGCAGACCTTTCAGGATCACCTGAACCAGTCACCGCACAGTGACAATGCACCCCCGCTGACGGCGGAAGAGCTGTTCGCGCGCATCCGGGCCAAGATGATCGCCTGGACAGAATCCCCGCAACGGGTGAAATCAACGGAGGCTGACAAGGCCCCGAACGAGGCCATCGGTGCCTATATGCGCGCCATTGCCGATTATCGCCGCGGCGATTTGCGGACGGCGCTGTCCCTCATGGACAGGCTTATAGCCAGCCAGCCGGGCGATGCGTATTTCCATGAATTTCGGGGGGACATCCTGTTCGCACTGGCCCGTCCGGACGATGCCGCCATGGCCTATGAACGGGCGCTGTCTCTGCGACCCGGCAGCGCGCTGATCCAGATCAATCTGGGGCGGGCGCTGATCGCCAGCGGCGGCACAGCCAATCTCCAGCGGGCCATTGCCGCCCTTGAGGCCGCGCATGACAGCGAGGCCAAATGGGCCTTCCTGCATCGCCAGTATGGCATCGCGCTCGGCAAATCCGGACGCATTGCCGAGGCAGACCTTGCCCTCGCCAACGAGGCCATTCTTCTGAATGACGGTCCGCGCGCCGCCCAGCTGGCGCGCCGTGTCATGGCCGTGGACGGACTTGATCCGGTGCTGCATCGCCGCGCCAGCGACATCGTCTTCCGCTACAGTAGCAATCAGGAGTAGGACCAATCAGGATCAGGAAAGCACCCTTGCCGCTAGGCAAATCCGTCGGCGGTTGGTATATCTTGCCGCGACATCGCAACAGGAGTCACACCATATGAACCGCCACCTCGCCAGCCGCAATCTTGCCAGATTGGCCGCCTGCCTCATCGCAGTGCTGTGCGTCACCATCGGGGCCAGCCTGCCGGCCAATGCTGATATCAAGGATGTTGACCGCGCGACACTCGACAAGATGATTGGCGACTATATCCGCGCCAATCCCGAGGTGGTCCGCGAGGCTCTGCTCTCGCTTGCCGAGCGCGAGGCCGCTGAGCGCCGCGAGCAGGCGATGTTCATTTTGAAGAATGATGATGGCGACCCGTTCCTCGGCAATCCCGATGCCAGTTTCGTGATCTATGAGTTCAGCGATTACAATTGCGGCTATTGCAAGCGGGTTTTCAAGCCGCTGCAGGATCTGATTGCCGCGGATGGTGATATCAAGCTGGTGATCAAGGAATTCCCGATCCTGAGTGAATCCTCGTTGCTGGCGGCGCAAGCCGGCATCGCGGCGCAGGCGCAGGGCGTATTCGAGGAATTCCACGTCGCCATGATGACGGCGCGCGGCGCGATCTCGATGGACAGCATCATGGCGGCGGCACAATCGGCCGGTGCCGATCTGGACCGGCTGCGGGCCGATATGAACAGCCCAGCCATTGAAGCCATCATCGCGCGGACCCGCGCCGCCGCACAGCAGCTGGAGATTTCCGGAACGCCGGGACTGGTCATCGGGCGCCAGGTCATTCCCGGGGCCATCGGCCTTGACCAGATGCGCGAGATCATTGCCGATGAACGCGCCGCGAACAGCTGACGCGAACGCTCGGGCACAGCAGGATTTCAGAGATGACGGCATCGGTAAAAATACTGGCCCTGAACGGTCCGAACCTGAACATGCTCGGCACGCGGGAACCTGACATCTATGGTGCCGACACGCTGGCCGACATGGAAGCAACATGCCGGACCATCTGCGAGGCCGAAGGCGCCACGCTCGACTGGATGCAGTCCAATAGCGAAGCCGACATTGTCACCACCATCCAGCAGGCTGTCGGCAGAGCCGACTGGATTGTCATCAACGCCGCGGCACTGACCCACACATCGGTTGCATTGCGCGACGCGCTGGCACTTTTCCCGGGACGGAAAATCGAAGTTCATCTTTCCAATGTTCACAAGCGCGAAACCTTCCGGCATCATTCGATGATCTCGGCGGTGGTAGATGGTGTTGTTCTCGGTTTCGGTCCCATGTCATATGTCATGGCGATCAGGGGTATTCTGGAAATGGCAAGGGAGGCCGATTAGATGGCAAAAGGCCCAAAGACATCGGGCACGAGCGATACAGCGCTCGTCAAGGCATTGGCGGACATTCTGGACGAGGCCGGTCTTGCCGAACTCGAATATGAAACGGCCGAGCTGTCAGTCAGGCTGTCACGCGTTACCGGTGCGCTCAGCCCGGCCCCGGCCGTGGCACCGGTTGCCGCCCAGATGGCACCTGCCGCCGCCGCACCTGCCGCCACCGCGCCTGCTGCCGGCACACCGGCCGAGGATATGGCATCCCATCCGGGGGCTCTCACCTCGCCGATGGTTGGCACCGTATATGTGGCGGCAGAGCCCGACGCGCCGGCCTTTGTGGCTGTTGGTGATACCGTCAAGAAAGGCCAGACAGTGCTGATCGTCGAGGCGATGAAGGTGATGAATCCGATCACCGCGCCGACAGATGGCAAGATCACACAGATCATGGTGCAGAATGGTCAGCCGGTGGAATTCGGCGAAGTGCTGGTCGTTATCGAGTGATGTTCAAGAAGATTCTCATAGCCAACCGGGGCGATGTGGCGCTGCGTGTGCTTCGCGCCTGCCAGGAGCTGAAAATCCCGAATGTCGTTGTGCATTCGACGGCAGACGCCGATTCAATGCCGGTTCGCCTGGCCGATGAATCCGTCTGTATCGGGCCGCCTTCAAGCACCGATTCCTACCTCAATGTCGCCTCGATCATCACGGCCGCCGGGATCACCGGCGCCGATGCGGTACATCCCGGGGTCGGCTTTCTTGCCGAGAATGCCGATTTCGCCGAGATTGTCGCGGCGCACGGGCTGACCTTCATCGGACCGGAGCCACGCCATATCCGGTCGATGGGCGACAAGGTCGAGGCCAAGATCACCGCCGCCGAGGCCGGACTGCCGCTGGTTCCCGGATCGCCCGGCGCGGTGCCGACGATTGACGAGGCGCGGCGCATTGGCGCCGATGTCGGATACCCGTTGCTGGTCAAGGCGGCATCTGGCGGCGGCGGCCGCGGAATGAAGGTCGCCGAGACCGAGGCCAATCTTGCCGAGGCGTTCAGCTCGGCGCGTTCCGAGGCCAAGGCCGCCTTTGGCGACGACACTGTCTATCTGGAACGCTATCTTGGCCAGCCGCGCCATATCGAGGTTCAGGTGATCGCCGACAGCCACGGCAATGTGGTGCATCTTGGCGAACGTGAATGTTCGATCCAGCGGCGTCACCAGAAATTGTTCGAGGAAGCCCCCTCGCCTGTCCTGAGCGCCGAACAGCAGGCGGAAATCGGCGGCATCGCGGCACAAGCCACGCAGCGCATGGGCTATCTTGGCGTCGGGACAATGGAATTCCTGTATGAAGATGGCGAGTTCTTCTTCATCGAGATGAATACGCGCCTGCAGGTTGAACATCCGATTACCGAAGCCGTTACCGGCGTGGATCTTGTCCGCGAGCAGATCAGGATCGCCGCCGGCATGCCGTTGTCCTTCACCCAGGATGAAGTGACCTTCACCGGCCATGCCATCGAATGCCGGATCAATGCCGAACATCCCGAGACCTTCATGCCGACGCCGGGGCGGGTCACCGCCTATCACGCTGCTGGCGGCCCCGGTATCCGCGTTGATTCCTGTCTGTATGCCGGCTATTCCGTGCCGCCCCATTATGACAGTCTTATTGCCAAGCTGATTGTCTATGGCGATGACCGCGCGCATTGCCTGTCACGGTTGAAGCGGGCGTTGCAGGAATTCGTTGTCGAGCCGATCCCGACAACGCTTGCTCTGCATGAAAGGCTGGTCGACGCACCGGCGGTG
>SHBC01000052.1 GCA_004213025.1 SAR116 cluster bacterium | reverse complement strand
TGAATCGGTGCGCGGTGAGGACGGGATCGGAATCACCGTGTCATACTGGCGTGACCGCGCCGCGATCCGAAACTGGCGGGTCAATGTCGAGCATCTTGCTGCGCAACAGATGGGCCGTCAGGAATTCTACAGCTGGTATCACCTTCGTGTCGCGGAAGTGGTCACGCACAGGAGCTATGACGCCGGTGATATGGTGACCGGCGACAAGTGACAGATTTGGCAGGCTTTGGTCAGGCAGATGGCTTGGCGTCGACGCCGCGGGTCTGGAACATCTCGGTCAACTCGCCGGTCTCATACATCTCGCGAATGATGTCACAGCCACCGACAAATTCACCCTTTACATAGAGCTGCGGGATTGTCGGCCAGTCGGAAAATGCCTTGATGCCTTCGCGGATGCTGCCATCCTCGAGAACATTGATGCCGCGGAACGGCACACCAAGATGCGTCAGCACACCGACCACGGCGGCCGAGAATCCGCATTGCGGGAACACCGGGGTGCCCTTCATGAAAAGAACAACATCATCGCCGCCGATATCGGCCTGGATACGGTCGCGGGTTGCGTCATCAAGCATGATCATTTCTCCAGCTGGGGGACGGGCTGGTCGCCACGGTCCGGAATTCAGTTGTTTGTCGGTGCCGATGTCTGTAGTGCCAGCGCGTGCAATTCGCCGCCCATGCGGCCACCAAGCGCCTTATAGACCATCTGGTGCTGCTGGACCCGGCTCTTGCCGGTAAAGGCCTGTGCAACAACGCGGCAGGCATAATGGTCGCCGTCACCACGAAGATCCTCGATCACCACCTCGGCATCGGGGAAGGCGTCCTTGATCAGCGTCTCGATTTCAGATGCCTGCATCGGCATGAGGCATTGTCCTCCTGGTTAGATGGCGTCACCCGCCCTGCATCATCTCGGGAATGGTCGCCTCGACCAGAACTCTCAGGTCTTCTACAGATATGGCACCCTCATCGCCGAATTGCAATTCGCCTCCGTCACGGGTGCTGCCTATCGCCGCAGCCGGCACGCCGGCAGCCTGCGCCGCGCCCAGCAATGCCTGCGGGTCGGCGGTGGCGACGACATAGCGTGCCTGATCCTCGCCAAAGGCCCACCCATGGCGGTTGCCGCCTGATGGCAGGGTGATCTGCGCGCCGATTCGTCCGGTGATGCACATTTCGGCAATGGCGACGGCAAGGCCGCCATCGCTGATGTCATGTGCTGCCGTGATTGTGCCGCTGGCAATCTGCTGCTGGACGAACAGGCCGTTGCGGCGTTCCGCCTCCAGATCGACCGGTGGCGGCGCTGCCTGGGGCGCGCCTGCCAGATTGCGGGCGTAGAGCGAGACACCAAGCCAGCCATCATCCGCTTCATCTGTCTGGCCAATCACGATCAGCGCCAGGTCGGCAGCGCCAGGTGCGATGCCGACGGCGGTTCCGATATCCTCGATCGTGCCGACCATGCCGATGACCGGGCAGGGCAGGATGGCACTGCCATCTGTCTCGTTATAGAGCGAGACATTGCCAGACACGACGGGGGTGTCCAGCACGCGCGCGGCATCGCCCATGCCAAGAACCGATTGCGCCATCTGCGCCAGGATTTCGGGGCGTTCCGGATTGCCGAAATTCAGATTGTTGGTGATCGCAAGGCCGCGCGCGCCAATCGCCGAAAGGTTCCGCCACGCCTCGGCGACGGCCTGTGCACCGCCCGTGTGCGGGTCCGCCTCGACATAGCGCGGCGTGCAATCGGTGCTGGCGGCAAGGCCGCGGCGTGAGCCATGAATCCGGACAAGGCCTGCATCGCCGCCTGGTGGCGCAATCGTATCCGCCATCACCTGGCTGTCATATTGCTCATAGATCCAGCGCCGGCTGGCAAGATCGACACTGCTGAGGAGTTCCTTCAGAACCGCGGTGACAGGCCTGTCATCGCTGACATCGGCACTGGCCAGAACCGGTCGCTTAACCACCTCTGCCTGCGGGCGGTCATATTCCGGCGCGTCATCGACAAGCGGTGCCAGCGGGATATCACAGGCGATGTCGCCATCCTTCAGCAGGACAAGTCGCCCGGTTTCGGTTACCTTGCCGATTGGCATGAAATCGAGGTCCCATTTCTCAAAAATCTGGCGCGCTGTTTCGGTGGCGTCAGGCTTCAGGACCATCAGCATCCGTTCCTGGCTTTCCGACAGCATCAATTCATAGGCGCTCATCCCGTCTTCACGGGCCGGCACCAGATCGAGGTCCATCTCCATACCGAGCCCGCCTTTTGACGCCATCTCGACCGAAGAGGAGGTCAGGCCGGCGGCCCCCATATCCTGAATGGAGAGAACCGAGTCCGACGCCATCAACTCAAGGCAGGCCTCCATCAACAGCTTGCCGGTAAACGGGTCACCAACCTGAACTGTCGGGCGCTTGGATTCCGTCTCGTCGGAGAATTCCGCCGACGCCATGGTGGCGCCATGAATGCCGTCGCGGCCTGTTTTCGCGCCGACATAGATCACCGGATTGCCCGGGCCCGTCGCTGCCGAGCGGAAGATGCGGTCGCTGTTGGCAAGCCCGATCGCCATCGCGTTCACAAGGATATTGCCATTGTAGGACGCATCGAAATTGACCTCGCCGCCAATCGTTGGGATGCCGATGCAGTTACCGTAGCCGCCAATGCCCGACACAACGCCGGACAGAAGGTGGCGTGTCTTCTCATGGTCGGCAGCACCGAATCGCAGCGCGTTCAACAGTGCCACCGGCCGCGCGCCCATCGTGAAGACGTCACGAAGGATGCCGCCAACACCCGTCGCCGCGCCCTGATAGGGCTCGATGAAAGACGGGTGGTTGTGGCTCTCGATCTTGAAGATGGCGGCAAGCCCGTCACCGATATCGACGGCGCCGGCATTCTCGCCTGGCCCCTGGATGACCTGCGGTCCCTCGGTCGGCAGCGTCTTCAGCCATCTCTTTGAGGATTTGTAGGAGCAATGCTCCGACCACATGGCTGAGAAGATGCCCAGCTCGCACAGGTTCGGCGTGCGGCCAAGACGTGTCAGGATGAGGTCCCATTCTTCCTGCGACAGCCCCATTGAGGCGGCATTCTCGAAGGTCATGGCGGGGTCGTGATGTGGCGCGCTCATGATATCGCTCATGACACAAGGGCCTCCAGGCTGGCGGTCAGCATGGTGGCGCCGTCGGCGCTGCCAAGCTCGGCTGAAATAGCGCGTTCAGGATGTGGCATCATGCCCATGACACGGCCATTCGCCGAGATGATGCCGGCAATGTCGCGGGCGGCACCATTCGGATTGGACGGCCCGTGAATGTCGCTGTCGACATAGCGGAACGCGATCTGGCCATTATCCTCGAGACGTTGCAGATCATCATCACCAGCGAAATAATTGCCCTCATTATGCGCCACCGGAATGATCAGCTTCTGCCCCGGGACAAGTCCTGTGGTGAAGGGCGAATCGGTGCCGCCGACAACCTCGACACAGGTGTTGCGGCAGACATATTTGAGGCCGGCATTTTCGACCAGAACGCCGGGGAGAAGGCCAGCCTCGAGCAACACCTGGAACCCGTTACAGATTCCCATCACGGCGCCGCCGCGCGCGGCATGGTCGAGGACGGCCTCCATGATTGGCGATCGCGCCGCCAGCGCACCGCAGCGAAGATAATCGCCGTAGGAAAAGCCGCCGGGAATGATTGCCAGATCGACCGGGTCGAGGCTTGTTTCCTTGTGCCAGACAAGGGCTGGCCGACGCCCGGCCAGCTTTTCGACGGCCACCATCATGTCACGGTCGCAGTTTGATCCCGGAAAGACGATGATGGCGACGCGAAGCGCGCTCAGGCTCATCCCTCATCCTCCCCGGCAATCTCGATCTCGTAATCCTCGATCACGGTGTTCGCCAGCAGGGTCTCGCACATGCGGGCCACACGTTGTTCTGCCCGTGCCGGGTCGGTCTCGTCGATATCGAGGGCGATACGCTTGCCAACCCGGACCTCGCCGACTTCCTGAAATCCGAGATCGGTGAGCGAGCGTCCGATGGCGCGTCCCTGCGGGTCGAGAACGCCCTCTTTCAGCGAGATGTTGACGATTACCTGCATGGATCTGTCCTTTGCATCGATGCGGTGGAGCAGGCGGTCAGCTTGCCTGCGGTATGGTCACGCCAAGGCGGCACGCGATTTCCTGATAGGCTTCGGTCAGGCCGCCAAGATCGCGGCGGAACCTGTCCTTGTCCATTTTTTCGTCTGTGCCGACCTGCCAGAGGCGGCAATTGTCGGGGCTGATTTCATCGGCAAGCATCACCCCGCCGCTGCCATCCGCCGGCCGCCCGAATTCAAGCTTGAAGTCGATCAGCCTGACGTCGATGGCGGTGAAGATATCGGTCAGCAGGGCATTGATGCGGTGTGTCTCGGCGACCATGACATCGAATTCCCCGGCACTGGCCCAGCCGAATGTCAGGATATGTTCGCGCGCGATGATCGGGTCGCCAAGCGCGTCATCCTTCAGACAGAATTCAACCAGTGTCGACGGCAGATCGTCGCCTTCGGTCAGTCCCAGTCGCGGGCAGATGGACCCGGCGGCGACATTACGGACAACCACTTCGACAGGGATGATCTCCAGCGCGCGGATCAATTGCTCACGTTCATTCAGCCGTTCGATGAAATGGGTTGTCACGCCGGCGTCGGCAAGCCGGTTCATGATATGCTCGCTGATGAAATTGTTCAGCACGCCCTTGCCGGTGATGACGTCTTTCTTCTGGGCGTTGAAGGCGGTGGCGTCATCCTTGAAATACTGCACAAGTGTGCCGGCATCGGGCCCGGGATAGATGATCTTGGCCTTGCCCTCATAAAGTGGTTGGCGCTCCCCCATCATGAACCCCCGCCGAAAACGCGGGCAAAGATCGTATCGACATGCCGGAAATGCTGGTCGAGGTCGAACAGCGCGTCGATATCCGTCGCGCTGAGTGCCGCCTGCACATCCGCGTCGGCCTTCAACCTGTCGCGATAGCTGCCACCATCCTTCCAGGTGGCCATGGCGTTGCGCTGCACCATGATATAGGCATCCTCGCGGCTGACGCCTTTCTGGGTCAGCGCCAGCATCACCTGCTGCGAATGGACAAGGCCGCCAAGCTGGTCAAGGTTCTCCTGCATCGAATCGGTATAGACGACCAGCTTTTCGACCACACTGGCAAGGCGTTGCAGCGCGAAATCAAGGGCGATGGTGGCATCGGGTCCGAATACACGTTCAACCGATGAATGCGAGATATCACGCTCATGCCACAGCACGACATTCTCCAGCGCCGGTGTCACGGCGGCGCGGACGATGCGCGCCAGGCCGGTCAGGTTTTCGGTCAGCACCGGATTGCGCTTGTGCGGCATTGCCGACGAGCCTTTCTGGCCAGCGGAGAAAAACTCCTCCGCCTCGCGAAGCTCGGTACGTTGAAGATGCCTGATTTCGGTGGCAAGCCGTTCGACCGAGCTCGCGATGACACCGAGTATGGCAAAGAACATCGCGTGGCGGTCGCGCGGAATGACCTGGGTTGATACCGGTTCCGGCGTCAGCCCCAGTTTTTCGGCGACATGCGCCTCGACCGCCGGGTCGATATGCGCAAAGGTGCCAACCGCGCCGGAAATCGCACAGGTGGCGATCTCGGCGCGCGCCGCCTCCAGACGCTGGCGACAGCGGGTGAATTCGGCAAAGAAGGTCGCAAGCTTGAGTCCGAAGGTTGTCGGTTCGGCATGAATGCCGTGGCTGCGGCCGATTGTCGGGGTGTAGCGATGTTCCTCGGCGCGGGTCTTGAGCGCCGCCAGAAGGCGGTCCATGCCGACAAGCAACAGATCGCTGGCGCGTGTCATCTGTACGGCGAGCGTTGTGTCGAGGACGTCGGAAGAGGTCATGCCCTGATGCACGAAGCGGGCTTCCTCGCCGACATGTTCGGCAAGGCTGGTCAGGAAGGCGATGACATCATGCTTGGTTTCGCGTTCGATCTCGTTGATTCTGTCAATGTCAAAACCGCCCCGATCCCAGACGGCCTTCGCCGCTTCCTGTGGGATCATGCCAAGCTCCGCCATCGCGTCACAGGCATGTGCCTCAATTTCGTACCAGATTTGAAACTTACTCTGTTCGGACCAGATGGAGGTCATTTCCGGTCGCGAATATCGGGGAATCATCGAGCTGTTTTCCTTTGCCACTGCCAGCGTCGTGGTTGTAGCATCAGACAGGTGGAAATACCAGTGCGTAACCCGGCACAAAAGGGTTGCCGCTGACCTGTCAATTCGATCTGCGAGGGACCTGGAAGCGATGTTCATCCGACGGCTTGTCGTCAATGCCCTGTTGATGGCCGCCCGCAATCCGGCGGTGCAGAAAAAAGCTGGCGAGGCGGCTGGCAAGGCGCTCGAACAGGCGCGCCCGAAATTGATGAAGGCCAGCCGGCGGGCCGGTCAGCTGACCCGCAAGGCGCGCAACAAGATCAACGATATAACCGACCCGAAATAACTGCCGGCCAGCGCGCCGGGCTAATGCGCCAGGCCAGCGTGCGGACGCCGGAATGTTCTCGCTAGAGAAGCCCCAGACTCTTGAAACTCACCACCTCGCGGCCGGCAACAACCAGATGATCGTGAAGCGTCACCGTAACCAGCGCCAGCGCCGCGCGAAGCTCGGCCGTCATCTCGATATCGGCGCGCGAAGGCTCGGTCTCGCCGCTGGGATGGTTATGGACGAGGATCACCGCCTTGGCGTGATGGCGCAGCGCGGCGGCGACAACCTCGCGGACATAGACCGGCGTCTGGTCGATGGTGCCGCTGAACAGTCGTTCCTCGGCGATCAGCCGGTTCCGGTTGTCGAGACACAGCATCATGAAATGTTCGATCGGTTCATGTGACAGCCGCGTGATGCAGTAATGCTGAACCTCGCTCCAGCTTGCCAGGACATGTCGGTTGTGAATGTCGGAATGGCTGAGATGCAGCCCGGCCGCCTCAACGATCTTCAGCGCCGTTACCGAGGCATCCCCCATCCCGCGATGATCACCAAGCATCTTTGCCGGCGCGCGCAGCACCGCCGAGAGCGACCCGAAACTGGCCATCAGAGTCTTCGCCAGCGGTTTGGTGTCGGTGCGCGGGTTGCCGGCATAGAGCAGCATCTCGAGAAGTTCCAGCTCGCTGAAGGCGGCGGCACCCTTGTCGAGAAGCTTCGCCCGCATGCGGGCCCGATGTCCTGACTGGTGGGACGGTTGAGGACCTGATTGACTGGTGGGTGGCCGCGCGGCCGTGTGGTCGCGGTCACCTGAATCATCTTTTGGACTATCTGGCGGACGGTCCGGTGGAAGGTCGGGCAAAAGGTCGGGCGGTATGTCGGGTTGCTTGGCCATACCCACAGGGATAATCCATCAGCCCTAAAGAAAGCGTTAAGAGCCCCGCGCAATGATGCAGATTGGCGATGG
>SHBC01000051.1 GCA_004213025.1 SAR116 cluster bacterium | reverse complement strand
GGGCGATTTCGCTGGCGGGCGTTATCAGCTGGTGTTTCACGCCGGTGCCTATCTTCGCGCCAGCGGGATCGGGCTTCCCGCCGTGCCGTTTCTTGATGAGATTGTCATTGCCTTCGGGATCGACCGGCCGGACCAGCATTATCATGTGCCGCTGCTGCTGTCGCCCTATGGCTATTCGACCTATCGCGGAAGCTGACGCGGGACCAGGGCTGATCAGACGATGCGCGACAGGATTACATTCGTTCTCAACAACCAGGTCGAGCAGGTCAGCGGCCTTGCCGGTGACACGACGCTTCTTAACTGGCTGCGGCAGACAAAGCGGCTGACCGGGTCGAAGGAAGGCTGCGGCGAGGGCGATTGCGGCGCCTGCACGGTTGTGGTGGCGCGCCGGCAGGCTGACGCCAGCATGCGCTGGCACCCGGTCAATGCCTGTATCCAGTTCATGGGCATGCTTGAAGGCGCGTCGGTGACAACCATCGAGGGGCTGCAAAATACCAGTGCGGGTGGCGGCGGCCTGACGGATGGCGCGCTGCATCCCTGCCAGCAGGTGATGGTTGACCATCACGCTTCGCAATGCGGCTTCTGCACCCCCGGCTTTGTCATGTCGCTGTTCGCCGCCTGGTGTAATGGCGAGGGGTTGGCACCGGCTGAAATCGACACCACCCTTGCCGGCAATCTGTGCCGCTGCACCGGTTACCGGCCGATTGTTGATGCCGCCGCGTCGTTGGAGGTGCGGGCCATCCCGCCAGAATTTGAGCGCCAGCGCCGCGAGACCGAGGCCAGCCTGATGGCCGCCATCGCGCATGACGAGACGGTGCATCTCAGCGATGGACGTCGCGGCTTTACCGCCCCGGCAAGCCTTGACGGGTTCCTGCAGAGCTTTGCCAACGCGCCGGACGCCACCATCGTGTCCGGCGCGACCGATGTCGGGCTCTGGGTGACAAAGCAGAATCGCAATCTGCCGAACATGATCTGGACCGGCCGGGTCCAGGGGTTTGACAGGGTGGAACGGTCCGGCGCGCATTGGCGCATCGGGCCGGCGGTAACGCACGAGGCGGCGATGGCGACGCTTGCCAATGGACGGCCCGACCTTGGCGAGGTGATGCGGCGGTTCGGGTCGGCGCAGGTGCGGGCCAGCGGCACGGTTTGTGGCAATATCGCCAACGGATCGCCGATTGGTGATCTGCCGCCGATGCTGATTGCGCTGGCTGCGGAAATTGAACTTGTCGGCCCGGCCTCGAACCGGCGCCTGCCGCTTGACGCCTTCTTCATCGATTATGGCCGGCAGGACCGCGAGACGGATGAATTCGTCTCGGCCATCCTGGTGCCGGCGACACCGACGCCGCTGTTCCGCGCCTACAAGATTTCGAAACGGTTTGATCAGGATATCTCGGCCGTTCTCGGCGCCTTCAACCTGACCGTATCGGGGCGGCGCATCACCTCGGCGCGGCTTGCCTTTGGCGGCATGGCGGCAACGCCGAAACGCGCCGCGGCGGCTGAGGCGGCGCTGACCGGCGCGCCGCTTGAGCTGGCCTCATTCGAGGCGGCGGCGGCGGCATTGGCGGCGGATTTCACGCCGATCACCGACATGCGCGCCTCGGCTGACTACCGGCTTCAGGTGGCGGCCAACACGCTGTTGAAATACGGGCTTGATGTCACCGGCGCGCCGGTGCCGCGCCTGACCGGCGCTGGACTGTCGGCCGATGATCTCCGCACCGCCGCACCGGGGGCAGGTTGATGGCCGGCAAGGGCATTGCCGGTGATATCCGGACGGCGCGCGAACATGACAGCGCCCACAAGCATGTGTCGGGACATGCTGTCTATGTCGATGATATCCGCGTTCCCGATGACACGCTGGTGGTGCTGATCGGGCAGAGCCCGCATGCCCATGCGCGAATCACCGGCATGGATTTGTCGGCGGTCGCGGCGGCGGATGGTGTGGCAGCGGTGCTGACACATGCCGATATCCCGGGGCGCAATGACTGCAGCCCGGTCCATGGTGATGATCCGATCCTTGCCGCGGATGTCGTCAGCTATGTCGGGCAGGCGGTATTCGCCATTGTCGCCGAAAATATGCGGGCGGCGCGCGATGCAATGAAGCTTGCGAAAGTCGATTATGACGAGCTTCCGGCGGTGCTGACCATCGAGGATGCCATGCGTGCCGGGTCCTGGCTTGGCCCTTCGGTGACGATGGAATCCGGCAATCCTGACAGCGCTCTTGCCGGTGCGCCGCAGCACCTGTCCGGCCGGATCGAGATTGGCGGGCAGGAGCATTTCTATCTTGAAGGTCAGGCGGCGCTGGCGATCCCGGGCGAGGATGGCGACATGACGCTGCATTGCTCGACCCAGCACCCCTCGGAAATCCAGCACAAGGTTGCCGAGTGTCTTGGCGTCCCGAACCATGCGGTGACGGTCGAGACGCGGCGTATGGGCGGGGCCTTTGGCGGCAAGGAAAGCCAGGGCAATCTGCCGGCGCTGCTGGCGGCGCTGGCGGTATGGCGGACCGGCAGGCCGGCAAAGACTGTCTATGACCGGGATGATGATTTCATGCTGACCGGCAAGCGGCATGATTTCCGGATTGATTATGATGTTGGGTTCGATGCCGAGGGCCGGATCCAGGCGGTGCTGTTCGAGCAGGCGATGCGCTGCGGCATGTCGTGGGACCTGTCCGAGGCGATCGCGGCGCGCGCCATGTGCCATGCCGACAATGCCTATCACATTCCGCATATGCGGGTGATCTCGCATCGCTGCCGCACGAACACGCAGTCGAACACCGCCTTCCGCGGCTTTGGTGGGCCGCAGGGGATGGTCGGGATCGAACGCGTGATCGACCAGGTGGCGCATCATCTTGGGCTTGATCCGCTGGTTGTTCGCCAGCGCAATTTCTACCCGCATAAATTCAGCGCCAACGGTGCCAAGGGGCGCACCCCCTACGGCCAGACTGTCGAGGATTGCATCCTTCAGGATATCGTGCCGCGGCTGGCCACCGATGCCGACTATGCCGCGCGGCGTGCCGAGATTGAGGCCTTCAACCGGGCCGGCGGGATGATCCGGCGCGGCATCGCGCTGACGCCGGTGAAGTTCGGCATTTCCTTCAACACGACTTTCCTGAACCAGGCCGGGGCGCTGGTCCATGTCTATAGCGACGGGTCGGTGCATCTCAATCATGGTGGCACCGAGATGGGCCAGGGGCTGAACACCAAGGTTGCGCAGATCGTGGCGCATGAATTCCAGATCGATTTCGGATCGGTGAAGATCACCGCCACCAATACCGGCAAGGTTCCCAACACCTCGGCCACGGCGGCGTCATCGGGAACCGACATGAACGGCATGGCGGCGCAGGCGGCGGCGCGCACCATCAAGACGCGGATGCGTGATTTTCTGGCAGAACAGCATCAATGCATGCCGGATTCGGTGACCTTCGCCAATGGCGAGGTGCGTGCCGGTGCCGCGCAGATGCCCTTTGCCGAGGCGGTGAAGGCCTGTTATCTGGGCCGGGTTTCGTTGTCAGCGACAGGTTTCTACGCAACGCCGAAAATCCATTGGGACAAGATGCGAAGCCGCGGTCGCCCTTTCTATTATTACGCCTATGGCGCGGCGGTGACCGAAGTGGCGACCGACCTTCTGACCGGCGAGAACCGCATCCTTCGCACCGATATCCTGCATGATGTGGGGCGCTCGCTGAACCAGGCCATCGATATCGGCCAGATCGAGGGTGGTTTTGTCCAGGGGGCCGGCTGGCTGACAACCGAGGAGCTTGTCTGGGATGAAACCGGGCGGCTTCGCACCCACGCGCCCTCAACCTACAAGATCCCGGCCTGCGCCGACCGCCCGCCTGTCTTCAATGTGGCGCTGTTCGATGATGGCGAGAATATCGAGGACACAATCCACAAATCCAAAGCTGTCGGCGAGCCGCCATTGATGCTGGCCATTTCGGTCCTGATGGCGCTGTCGCACGCGCTGGAATCGGTCGGGGATGACTATCCGATGCTGGACGCGCCGGCCACGCCGGAACGGCTTTGCCTTGCGGCGCGTCGGCTTGGCGGCCCGGGGATCGCCCTTGCCGGGATCATGCGCGGGGACAGGTGATGCAAAGCTGGATTGACGAGGCCCGCGACCGGATCGCGCGCGATGGCGCTGTCGTGCGCGCCAGCCTTGTCGGCGTCCGCGGGTCGGCCCCGCGCGAGGCCGGGGCGATGATGCTGATCAGCGCCGCCGACATCTGGCAGACAATTGGCGGCGGGTCGCTGGAGTTCGAGGTGATGGCAAAGGCGCGTGCCATGCTGGTCGCGCCGCCGACACCCTGGGCGCGGCAGGTCATCAGTGCGGCGCTTGGCCCCGATATGGGGCAATGCTGCGGCGGCCATGTGCGGATTTTGCTTGAATATTTCGGTGCCGATGAGGCGGCAGAGCTGGCGGCGCTTCAACGCTGTCGGCGGATTGCGCACCCGCTTGCCGGCATCGCGCCACCTGTCGATGCCGGTGATTCCGAAATCGGGCCGGATAAGGCCGGGTCGATGTTCATCGCGCCGGTGGCACAGCCGGGACGGCCGTTGTTCCTCTATGGTGCCGGGCATATCGGGCGGGCGCTGGCACCGCATCTGGCGGCGCTGCAGCTTGACCTGCATTGGGTTGATATCGAGGATGCGCGATTCCCGGCCGGGATTCCCGATGGTATGACCAAGGTGATCGCCTCCGACCCGACGGTGATTGCGGCGCATGCGCCGGTCGATGCCATCCATCTTGTGATCACGCATAATCATGCGCTTGACGAGGCGCTGTGTCATCGCATCCTGTCCGGGCCGGGCTTTGCGCGGCTTGGGTTGATCGGTTCGGCGACAAAGGCGGCGCGGTTCCGCTCGCGCCTGGCAAAGGCTGGCATTGCGCCACTGGCGCTGGACAGGCTTGTCTGTCCGGTCGGCCTGCCGGAGATCACCGGCAAGCACCCGGCGCGGGTGGCGCTGTCGATTGCCGCCGGTGTCGCCATCTGGCAGCAGGAATTGGACGAAAGCCACTGACGCTGGCACACTGCCCCGAAGCGCGGAAGGCTGGAAATGGAATACTGGAAGATCGATGCTTGATTATCTGTGGATGTGGTCCGAATTTATGGTGCGCTGGCTGCATGTGGTGGCCGGCATCGCCTGGATCGGGTCGTCCTTCTATTTCATCGCGCTGGACCTCAGCCTGAAGCCCGGCAAGCAGCTTCCCGACGAGGCGCATGGCCAAGCCTGGCAGGTGCATGGTGGCGGCTTTTACAACATGGTCAAATATCTTGTCGCGCCGGCGCGGATGCCGGATGAGCTGACCTGGTTCAAATGGGAGGCCTACACCACCTGGCTGTCGGGGTTCGCGCTGCTGACCATCATCTATTATGCCGGTGCCGGCCTGTATATGATCGACATTGAGATCCTCGATCTCGAGCCCTGGCAGGCCATCGGCCTCAGCATCGGCGGCATCATCGCCAGCTGGGTTGCCTATGATGCCATGTGCCGAAGCCCGCTTGGCCGCGATGACAGGTTGCTGGCGCTGGCCGGTTTCGTCTTCATCGTCGCGCTTGCCTGGCTCTATACCGAGATGTTCTCGGCGCGCGGTGCCTTTGTGCAGATCGGGGTCAGCATCGGCACCATCATGGTGGCGAATGTCGCCATGGTGATCATCCCCGGGCAGAAAAAAGTCGTCGCGGCGCTGGTTGCCGGTGACACGCCCGACCCGGTTTTCGGGCGGCGTGGCAAACAGCGTTCGCTGCACAATAATTATCTGACCCTGCCGGTGATCTTCGTGATGATCGGTGGCCATTACCCGGCTGTTTTCGCAACCGACTATTCATGGGTGATCCTGGCGCTGGTGCTGGTGATGGGGGCGGTGATCCGGCATTTCTTCAACACCAAGCACAAGGGTGACCCGGCGCCATGGTGGACCTGGGCTGTTGCGGCGGCGCTGCTGGTGGCGGCGATCCTGCTGTCACAGGCAGGCGCGCCAGAATATGATGAAAGCGCCTATGCCGAACAGGGCTATGGCGAGGGCGCCGAGTTGCATCTGGCGGCCATCGAGCTTGTCACCGAACGCTGTGCCATCTGTCATGCGGCGGTGCCGCAATGGGACGGTATGGGGTTTCCGCCAAAAGGCGTGATGCTGGAAACCGAGGCCGATATTCTGGCGCAGGTCGATGCCATCTACTGGCAGGTCGCCGCCTCGCACGCCATGCCGCCAGGCAATGTAATCTGGGTCGAGCCGGAAGAGCGGGCGATGCTGGCGAAATGGCGGCAGATGCTGAAAAGCGGCGTGCCCATGGCAGGAGATGCCGGATGAGCTATCCGCGTGACATGATTGGCTATGGCGCCGCGCCGCCGCATTCGCGCTGGCCGGACAAGGCGCGAATCGCCGTGCAGTTCGTGCTGAATTATGAAGAAGGTGCGGAGAACAGCATTCTTCATGGCGATCCCGCCTCGGAGATTTTCCTGTCCGAGATCATCGGCGCGGCGCCGTTCGAGGGCGCCCGGCACATGTCGATGGAATCGATCTATGAATATGGCTCGCGGGCCGGTGTCTGGCGGCTTCTCGACCTGTTTCGTGATCGCGGCGTGCCGCTGACGCTGTTCGCTGTCGCGATGGCGATGGAGCGTCATCCGGCGGTGATCGAGCGGGCGCTGGCGGATGGTCACGAGATTGCCTCGCATGGCTATCGCTGGATCAATTATCACGGCATGTCGGAGGCCGAGGAGCAGGAGCATCTCGAACGCGCCATCGAGATCCATACCCGCATCTGCGGGGCACGGCCGCTTGGCTGGTATACCGGGCGGACCTCGGCACATACCCGCAACCTTGTCGCCGCCGAGGGTGGGTTCCTCTATGACGCCGATGATTATTCCGACGATCTGCCATTCTGGAGCACGCAGACCGAAACCCCGCATCTGATCGTTCCCTACACGCTCGACACCAATGACATGCGTTTTGCGACGGCGCAGGGATTCCATACCGGCGATCAATTCGCCGCCTATCTGATCGATGCTTTCGACACACTCTATACCGAGGGTGCGCGCGCCCCGAAAATGATGTCGGTCGGCCTGCATTGCCGGCTGATCGGGCGGCCGGCGCGGATTGCCGGGCTGGTGAAATTCCTCGACCATATCCAGCGCCATGATGATGTCTGGCTGGCGCGGCGGGTCGATATCGCGCGGCACTGGCGGGCAACGCACCCGTATGAGGGCCCATCTGGCGGGGCATCTGGCGGGGCGGCGTCATGACTGGACCGCGCACGCTGCCTGTTGAAGCCCTGACCGTCGCCGCCTTTGCGCCCTTTGGCGAGGTGATCCAGACCGACGGGGCAGACCGGATAATGATCAATGAAGGCACGACAACGCGGTTTCACGCGCTGGCCGGGGTTGATGTCGAGTCTGATGGCGGGACCGGTAACGGGCGGGCGATCCTGTCGATCTTCCGTGGCACCCGA
>SHBC01000050.1 GCA_004213025.1 SAR116 cluster bacterium | reverse complement strand
CGGCGGCGCGCGTAAAACAGGCAACGCCGCGCCGGCTCCGTTGGGACTGGCGCCCTTCGCCGCAGCAATGATCCACGGACAAGCGCAGGAACCAGTGATGAGTAGCGTCAACGATATCAGAAAGGCCTTTCTCGACTATTTTGCCAGCAATGGCCATGAGATTGTCGATTCCAGCCCGCTGGTGCCGCAGAATGATCCGACCCTGATGTTCACCAATGCCGGTATGGTGCAGTTCAAGAACCTGTTCACAGGAGTCGAGACGCGCGGCTATAACCGGGCGGTGACCTCGCAGAAATGCGTTCGCGCCGGCGGCAAGCATAATGATCTTGAAAATGTCGGTTACACGGCACGCCACCACACTTTTTTCGAAATGCTCGGCAACTTCTCCTTTGGTGACTATTTCAAGGAACACGCCATCGAACTTGCTTGGAATCTGATAACGAAGGAATACGGCCTCGACAGCAGCAAGCTTCTTGTCACCGTCTATCATGAGGATGATGAGGCGGCGGCATACTGGAAGAAGATTGCCGGTCTCGGTGATGACCGCATCATCCGCATCGCCACCTCTGACAATTTCTGGGCGATGGGCGATACCGGCCCCTGCGGTCCCTGTTCTGAAATCTTCTATGACCATGGCGATCACATCCCGGGCGGCCCGCCAGGCTCGCCTGACGAGGATGGCGACAGGTTCATCGAGATCTGGAACCTGGTCTTCATGCAGTTCGAACAGCTTCCGGGTGAGCGTATCTCGCTTCCCAAGCCGTCGATTGATACCGGCATGGGGCTGGAGCGCATCGCCGCCGTCCTGCAGGGCAAGCATGACAATTACGATATCGACATGATGCGCGCGCTGATCGAGGCATCGGCCGACGCCTCGAACACCGATCCGGATGGCGAGAAGAATGTCTCACACCGCGTTGTCGCCGACCATCTGCGGGCAAGCTCCTTTCTGATTGCCGACGGCGTGCTGCCATCGAATGAGGGCCGCGGCTATGTGCTGCGCCGGATCATGCGCCGCGCCATGCGCCATCTGCATCAGCTTGGCTGCGAGGAGCCGGTTATGTACCGGCTGGTGCCGGCGCTGGTCACCGAGATGGGCGCGCAATATCCCGAGCTTGGCCGGGCGCAGTCGCTGATCGGCGAGACGCTGAAGCTTGAGGAGGCGCGCTTCAAGGAAACCCTCGGGCGCGGGCTGCGGCTTCTGAATGAGGAAATCGAAGGCAAGCAGGAAGGCGGCGTTCTCGCCGGGCAGACAGCCTTCAAGCTCTATGACACGTTCGGCTTCCCCCTCGACCTGACGCAGGATTTCATGCGCGGCTATGGCTGGAGCGTCGATACTGACGGGTTTGACTCCGCCATGGCGCAGCAGAAAGCGGCGGCGCGGCGGGCCTGGAGCGGCTCCGGTGATGCCGCCACCGAAACCATCTGGCTCGATCTTGGTGAGCGGCTGGGGGCAAGCGAATTCCTCGGCTACACATCGGACAGCGCCGAGGGGCAGGTTACCGCCCTTGTTGTCGATGGCGCCGAGGTGGAGACTGCGACCGGCACTGTGTCGGTGATCACCAACCAGACACCATTCTATGCCGAATCGGGTGGCCAGCAGGGCGACCGGGGCGCCTTGTCCTGGGAAGGCGGGACGGCGCGTGTTACCGACACCGTCAAGACGCCTGCCGGCATGTTTGTTCACAAGGTCGAGGTGACCGAGGGAACGCTTGCCGTCGGCGAGGCGCTCCGCATGGAGATCGATGGCGACCGCCGCCGCCAGCTTCGCGCCAACCATTCGGCGACGCACCTTCTTCACGAGGCGCTCCGCCATGTCCTTGGCGATCATGTGGCGCAGAAAGGCTCGCTTGTCGCGCCGGACAGGCTGCGGTTCGATTTCTCGCATCCGCGCGCGGTGTCGGGTGATGAGCTGGCGCGTGTTCAGGCCATCGTCAATGAGCGCATCCGCATGAACAGCGAGGTGTCGACCCGCATCATGACCCCGGACGCCGCGATCGAACTTGGCGCGCTGGCGCTGTTCGGCGAGAAATATGGCGATGAGGTGCGCGTCGTGCAGATGGGCGGCGCGACCGATATTGAGGGGCGCGGTGCCTGGTCGGTCGAGCTGTGTGGCGGCACGCATGTCGGGCGCACCGGTGATATCAGCCTGCTTCGCATCGTGTCCGAATCCGCCGTCGCCGGTGGTGTGCGCCGGATCGAGGCGGTGACCGAGTCAGGCGCGCTGGAATGGCTGGACAGCCGCGAGAAGGCCCTGCTTCAGGCGGCAGAGATGCTGAAGGTGGCGCCTGAGCAGCTTGCCGGTCGTGTGGCGCGCCTTGTCGAGGACAACCGCAAGGCGGAACGCGATATCACCAGTCTGCGCCGCAAGCTGGCGGCAGGGGGCGGTGCCGGCGAGGCGCCGACGATGGTCAATGGCGTCAATTTCGTCGGCCGTCTTCTCGAGGACACGCCGGCGCGTGAGCTGAAATCGATGGCGGATGAAATCAAGGCAAACCTGTCAAATGCCGTGATCTGCCTTGTTGCGACCGATTCCGGCAAGGCCTCGATCGTTGTCGCGGTGACAGATGATCTGACCGAGAGCCGCAACGCCGTCGATCTGGTGAAGGTCGGGTCTGGCGCGCTTGGCGGCGGCGGCGGCGGTGGCCGTCCTGACATGGCACAGGCCGGTGGCCCGAACGCCGATGCCGCGGCCGCGGCGATTGAGGCCGTGTCAGCCGCGCTCTGAGTCAGAAATCCTGGATAAATCCCGGGGCGAATTCCTGAATGAAAAAAGGCACATCGCCAGCGGCGATGTGCCTTATGAATTCGGCAGCCCTGCGCGGACCCTGGAAGGTGGCCTGATCAGACGTTCATTGCCGCCTTCAAATTGTTGTCCAGCGCGTCCAGGAAATCATCGGTCGTCAGGAAGGGCTGCTCGTTCGAGATCAACAGCGCCAGATCCTTGGTCATCTGGCCACGCTCGACCGTCTGGATGCAGACCTTTTCCACCGTGTCGGCGAAATTCGCCACATCCGGAGTGTTGTCAAACTTGGCGCGGTAGCTGAGGCCGCGGGTCCAGGCAAAGATCGAGGCAATCGGGTTGGTCGAGGTTGGCTTGCCCTGCTGATGCTGGCGATAATGGCGTGTCACTGTGCCGTGCGCTGCCTCGGCCTCGACAGTCTTGCCATCGGGCGTCATCAGCACAGACGTCATCAGGCCGAGCGAGCCAAAACCCTGGGCCACGGTATCGGACTGGACATCGCCATCATAGTTCTTGCAGGCCCAGACAAAGCCACCATCCCATTTCATGGCGCAGGCCACCATATCGTCGATCAGGCGATGTTCATAGCTAATGCCGGCGGCGCGGAACTTGTCGGCGAACTCGGTCTCGAACACCTCTTCGAACAGATCCTTGAAGCGCCCGTCATAGGCCTTCAGAATCGTGTTCTTGGTCGACAGATAGACCGGCCATCCAAGGTCGAGACCGTAATTCATGCAGGCGCGCGCAAAGCCGCGAATTGATTCATCGAGATTATACATCGACATCGCCACCCCGCCATCGGGGAAGTCGAAGACCTCGCGCGTGACCGGCGCGCTGCCATCGGCGGGGGTAAAGGTCATGGTCAGCTTGCCGGCACCCTCGACAACGAAATCGGTGGCGCGGTACTGGTCACCAAAGGCGTGGCGCCCGATGACGATCGGCCGGGTCCAGCCCGGCACAAGGCGCGGCACGTTCTGGCAGATGATTGGCTGGCGGAACACGGTGCCGCCCAGGATGTTGCGGATCGTGCCGTTCGGCGACCGGTACATATCCTTCAGGCCGAATTCCTCGACACGCGCCTCATCGGGGGTGATGGTCGCGCATTTCACACCGACGCCATATTCCTTGATGGCGTTGGCGCTGTCGATGGTGATCTGGTCGTTTGTCTCGTCCCGTTTCTCGATCCCGAGGTCATAATATTTCAGGTCGATATCAAGATAGGGAAAGATCAGCTTGTCTTTGATTTTCTGCCAGATGATACGGGTCATCTCGTCGCCGTCTATTTCGACGACGGGGGTCTTTACTTTGATCTTGGACATGGCTTTCCTTCCCCTCTCACATTGCGCTTGCCGGCCCTGGCATGGCCTTGCAAACAGCATCAATAACCGGCAGGTCCGGACGCTGACACCGCGCCCGGGACCGGCCATTTACGGCCTTGCTGGGAACATCAACTGACTGGCACCGACGCCCCACAGGTCGCGTCGTTGGTTTTGTACTGTCCTGCCGGGTTTTGCGCAAGACCAATGCTGCGCCAGACCCGATGTTTAGGGCCTGTCACCTTGCCATTCAGGCGCCTATCAGATCCTTCAGATGGGGTTTCAGCCCTTCGACCGAGGCGACGGTCTCAAAATGCTGCAGATGGCCATTATGCATGAACCCTTCGGCGATCACCGAATCAAGCATCGCCAGAAGCGGGTCCCAATAGCCATCGATATTCAGAATGATGACCGGTTTCTTGTGCAGGTCGAGCTGCCGCCAGGTGGTGATCTCCATCGTTTCGTCCAGCGTGCCAAGACCGCCGGGAAGAACGATGAAGGCATCGCTCTCGGCATACATCAATTCCTTGCGCTGATGCATGGTGTCAATGACATGCAGCTTGGTGACGCCGGCATGGCCAATCTCCACGCGGTCGAGGAATTTGGGGATGATTCCGATGACGGTGCCACCGCCATCAATGGCGCCATCCGCCACCCGGCCCATCAATCCGCTACGTCCGCCACCATAGACAAGGCCCAGCCCATAGCTGGCGATCATTGCTCCAAGGTCGTGGGCTGCATCGGCATAAGAAGACTTGTGGCCAGCCGACGCACCGGCAAAAACGCAGATTTTTTTCATGGTTTAGTCGTATCCTGTGATTGAAAGAACATGTTGATAGCATTACGCTGATAACCGTTTTCCGCCAGTGAAAAGGTATTTTGCGTGAGGGTCTTGACCTATATCTTCGTCGGCGCCGGCGCGGCCATAGCCATTGTTGCGCTTGCTGTTACGCTTCTTGATGATGGTGAGCAGGCTACGATTGAGCCGCAATCCGACACAACGCAGGCCGCGACGGCACAGCCGCAGGCCGGGGCCGCAGACGCGACCGCCACGCAGCAAACTGCCACCGCTGGTGATGATGTTTCTGGCAGCGCAAATGCCCCATCGCCGCCCGCTGATGCTGCCGGTGGCACCACAAATGGCGATGTGGCCGCGGCTGGTAGTCCGGCCATTACCATCGACCTTGCCCAGGTCAGGCCGGATGGCAACGCGGTGTTCGCCGGCAAGGCCGCCCCGCATGCCGAGGTCACTGTATTCGAGGGCGATGTCATTCTCGGTCGCACGAAAGCGGATGAAAATGGTGAGTGGGTGATTATTCCCGAAGCGGCGCTTGGTGCCGGTGAACATCTGGTATCCGTCGGCGCGGTGTCCGAGGATGGCACCTCATCTGTCGCCGATGTCACCATGGCCATTCAGGTTGGCGAGACAAGTGAGGAACGCCCGCTGGTGGCCCTGCTGCCACAGTCCGAAACGGACATTCCGGAATTGCTACAATCACCAGATGACTCACCCGCCACGCCGGTCGATCTGGCGAAAGCCGATGCAGGAACGGCAAAAACCGGGTCAGAGACGCCGGGTCAGAATGACCCCCTGATGCCGGCCATTGCGCCGCGATCGCTGTCCTGGAAGGCTGGCGGCGAGCTTGTTATCGCCGGTGTGTCGCGTGGCGGTGTTCGCGTCGATGCCGTTGCCGATGGCGCACCGTTTGGCACCGGCGCGACAATGACCGATGGCGGCTGGCAGCTTGCCGGCACGGTCGATATGACGAAATCCCGCAGGAAGATGCTGTTCACCCTTCACGATGCCGATGATGTGGCGATTGCCACCTACGAGCTGCCGGTCACGACGCGTGACCTGTCACAGGGGCTTGATGGCAGCCGCATGGTGATTGTGCAGCGCGGCGATGCATTGTGGCGCATCGCCTACAGCACCTATGGCGAGGGGATCAGATATGTGGATATCGTGCGCCGCAACGCATCGGCCATCGATGATCCGGACCTGATTTTCCCGAACCAGATCTTCGCTGTTCCCCAAAAGCCCTGAGCAATCCCGGACTGGCATCTCACGAAATCATGGCAGAACCCCACAGCAACACGGAATTTGAAGGCGGATGGATCGCCAGTGACGGCTGGGCTGTGCTGGCCATTGCCGGCATCGCGACCATCATCCTGACATTGATTTCGCTGCCGCTAGGCACCTTCGCGCTGGGGCTGATGGTGTGGCTTCGCCATACATTGCGGGCCCCGACGCGGCTGTCGCCGGATGATCCGGGGCTTGTGCTGGCGCCGGCCGATGGTGTGGTGATCGAAGTTGTGGACGAAATCGACAGGGCTGCGTCCCATCAAGGCGTGTCCCATCAAGACGCGTCCCGTGACGATATGGTGGGCGCAAGCCGGGTGACGATCAGGACCGGCCTTGCCGATGCCCAACTGCAGCGCAGCCCGGTTGCCGGGCGCATCATCGACAATTTCCTGATCCCCGGCCTGTTCCGTGGCGGTGAGGAGCTTGGCCTGATGCGGCGTGACAATGAACGCCGCGAAATCAGCTTTGAGACGGCGGACGGCGCGCGCTTTCTGCTGGCGCAGATCGGTACGGCAACAGCGCGCCAGCTTGTCTGCCGCTTTGGTCCGGGCAAGTTTCTGGCCGCCGGGGCGCCGCTTGGTATGGCGCGGATTGGCGGGCTGACCGATATTGTGATCCCGGCCGGCTACAGACTCGAGATCGGGGTTGGCAGGACGGTCGTTGCCGGCGAGACGATCCTCGCCAGACGCTGATTGCCCGGGCTGATGTTCGACGCCGCCCTGAGACCGCTTGTCGACCGGATCCTCAATCCTCTTGGCCGGATGCTGGCGCGGTGCGGTGTTACCGCCAATCAGGTCAGTGTTATCGGCTTTGCCTTCGGGATTGGCGCTGGCGTGGCGGTGGCAGCCGGTGCCACCATGATTGCGGCGGGCCTGCTCGCCGCCAACAGGCTGTGTGACGGGCTTGACGGTGCGGTCGCGCGCGCCCGGGGACCAACCGACCTTGGCGGCTTTCTGGATATCACGCTCGATTTCATCATCTATAGCGGCATTGTCTTTGCCTTCGCCATTGCCGATCCGGCCAACGCCATCGCGGCTGCCTTTCTGATCTTCAGTTTTGTTGGCACCGGGACAAGCTTTCTCGCCTTTGCGATCATTGCGCAAAAGCGCGACATTTCGACCGATATCCGGGGGAAAAAAAGCTTCTTCTACCTGGGCGGCTTGACCGAGGGGCTGGAGACCATCATTTTCCTGATGTCGGTGATCATGTTACCGTCTTTCTTTGGCCCCTTGGCGTGGGGCTTTGGGGCTCTTTGCTGGATCACGACAGCAACACGCATACACCATGCGGTGCGGCGGCTTTTTGAGCCGGCGGACAACCGAACAGGAGACTGAAGATGAAATTCGGCGTTGGCCAGGCCATTCCCCGTATAGAGGATTCGCGGCTCATTACCGGGGAAGGGCGCTATACCGAT
>SHBC01000005.1 GCA_004213025.1 SAR116 cluster bacterium | reverse complement strand
CGCAGCACCATGCCATCAAGATGCAGCATACCGTCATCACCCAGCGTGGCGCTGGCCGCGATCGGGGTGTGACAGGACCCGTCAAGATGCGCCAGCATGGCGCGTTCGGCCGTAACCTCGGCGCTGGCCTGCGCACAGTTCAGGCCGGCAATCGCCTCTGCCACGGCGCGATCCCGATCATCACCTCCATCGCGGATCTGGATTGCCAGCGCGCCCTGCGCCGCCGCCGGCGGCATGATCGCCGGATCGAGCGGTGTATGCGGCACATCAAGCGCCAGCCGCCGCAAGCCTGCCATGGCAAGGATGATGGCGTCGTACCGGCCTTCGGCAAGCGCGGCCAGCCTTGTGTTGATATTGCCGCGCAACAGCTCGATCCGCAGGTCCGGGCGATAATGGCGAAGCAGCGCCTGACGACGCACCGACGCGGTGCCGACAATGGCGCCCTCAGGAAGCGAGTCAATCGTCGCAAAAGGCCCGACCAGCGCATCGCGGCGGTCTTCGCGCGGCAGCACCGCGGCGATGGCGGTGCCATCGGCAAAGACGGTCTCCATATCCTTCATCGAGTGAACCGCCGCATCGCAGCTGCCATCAAGCAACTTCCGCTCCAGCTCCTTGACGAACAGCCCCTTGCCACCGGCATCGGCAAGCGAGCGGTCAAGGATCCTGTCACCGCGCGTTGTCAGCGACAGAATGTCGGTCGCCAGCGGCGCAAGGCGGTCGCGGACAATATCGGCCTGCGCCAGCGCCAGCGCAGAGGCGCGGCTTCCCAGAATGAGAGGACGCGCGGCAAAGAAATCGGTCAATCGGGTCATAGCCGCCTGTAATAATGCCCGGCCGCCACAGTTGCAAAATAAAAAGCCTCCGGCGTCGGGACTTATCAACATGGCGGCGATGCCCTATGATCCGTGGCTGAGCGAAAGACATGGACGCCTCCTGATGAATAACCCCTTCCTGATGCTTGGCATCGAGAGCAGCTGTGATGAAACCGCGGCCGCGATCGTGGCCGGCGATGGCACCATCCTTGCCAGCGAGGTGGCATCACAGATGGACATCCATGCCGCGCATGGCGGGGTGGTGCCGGAAATTGCCGCGCGCGCGCATCTCGACGCCATCGACATGGTGATCGATACCGCGATTGCCAAGGCCGGGGTCGGGATCGAGTCCATCGGCGGGGTGGCGGCGACAGGCGGGCCAGGTCTGATTGGCGGCGTTGTTGTGGGAACGGTGACGGCAAAGGCCATCGCGACGGCGCGCGGCATCCCCTATTACGCTGTGAACCACCTTGAAGGCCATGCGTTGAGCCCGCGGCTGGTCGCGCCGGTGGCATTTCCCTATCTGCTGTTGCTCGTTTCCGGCGGCCATACCCAGCTTCTGGCCGTTCACGGGCCAGGCGACTATGAACGCTATGGCACGACGATGGATGACGCTGCCGGCGAGGCCTTCGACAAGAGCGCCAAGATCATGGGGCTTGGCTATCCCGGCGGGCCGGCGATCGAACGTCTGGCGGCAGAAGGCGATGCCGGGAAGGTCAGGCTGCCGCGCCCGCTGAAAGGGGCCGATCACTGTCATTTCTCCTTTTCCGGCCTGAAGACCGCCGTTGCAACGCGGCACGCCGCGCTCAAGGCCAACGATAGTGACGGTGCCTCGCTGGCCGATCTGGCGGCATCGCTTCAGGCCGCGATTGCCGATTGTCTTGCCGACCGGGCGCGCCGCGCCATGGACCGGTTCGCGGATGCGCATGGCGCGTCAACGCTTGTCATCGCCGGCGGCGTCGCCGCCAACAAGGCGATCTTCACCAGGCTCGAGGCAGAGGCAATCGGTGCGGGATTTGACCTTGTCGTTCCGCCGGCCTGGCTGTGCACGGACAATGCCGCGATGATTGCCTGGGCCGCGCTTGAGAGACGCCAGACCCCGGATGGGATGAGCTTTGCGCCGCGCCCGCGCTGGCCGCTCGATCCCGACGCCGCGCCACCGCCGGGCCGCGGGGTGCGGGCATGATCCGCGCCGCTGTCATTGGTGGCGGCAGCTGGGGCAGTGCGCTGGCCCATGCGCTGCGCTGCGGGTCCGCGACGCCGACCCTGCTGGTGCGCGATCAGGCCACCGCCGATATGCTGGCCAGCGGCCGCTGTCGCCAGCTTGCCAACCTGCCGCCACTTGACGGTTTTGACGCCACCACCGACCCGGCAATGCTGGCAGATGCCGATATGATCCTTGTCGTCGTGCCGGTTGCAGCCACACGTGCCAGCCTGCAATTGATTGCGGCGCACGCCGCGCCATCGATACCTGTTGTGCTGTGCGCAAAGGGGCTGGTGATGGACGGCGATACACAGCTTCTGATGCCTGAACTTGCCGCGCAGATGCTGCCAGATAGCCCGCATGTGATCCTGTCCGGCCCGACCTTTGCCGATGAGGTGATGCTTGGCCTTCCCGCGGCCATCACCGCCGCCAGCACGGACAAGCCGGCCATCGCCGCCACGCAGCAGGCCTTTGCCGGCAGCCATCTGCGTGTCTATGCAAATCACGATCCGGTCGGTGTCGCCATCGGCGGCGCGATGAAGAATGTCATCGCCATCGCCGCCGGCTGCGCCGCCGGTCTTGGTCTTGGCGACAATGCACGGGCGGCGCTGATCACACGCGGCCTTGCCGAGATGACGCGCTTTGCCGCCGCCGCCGGTGCGCAGCCAGACACCATCTATGGCCTGTCAGGCGCCGGTGACCTGGCGCTGAGCTGTGCCGGGCCGCATTCGCGCAATATGGCCTACGGGCTGGCCCTCGGGCGCGGTGAGACCCCGCCGGACGGGCTGGCCGAGGGGCGCCACAGCGTCGCCGTGCTGGCCGCCCGCGGGACGGCACTCGGGGTCGAGCTTCCGATCACATCGGGTGTCGACAGGGTGGTCAATCACGGCGCCGATCTGCGCCAGGTGGTGGCCAGCCTGCTGGCACGGCGTGCCGGCGTTGAATAGCGGCTGACAGCCCCTACGACTACAGACAACCATGCCAAACGGCATGGCAGAAAGGCAGGACAGGATGAATTACTGGTTGATGAAATCAGAGCCCTCGAGCTGGTCATGGGATGACCAGCGGACGAAGGGTGACGAGGGCGAGGGATGGGACGGCGTCCGCAATTATCAGGCGTCGAACAACATGAAAGCCATGCAGATTGGCGACCTTGCCTTCTTCTATCATTCGGTGAATGAGAAGCAGATTGTCGGCATCGTCGAGGTGATCGAGCTGTATCATCCCGACCCGACCGATGCCAGTGGGCGTTTCGGTATGGTCACGGTGAAAGCGGTAAAGAGCGTGGCAAGACCGGTCACGCTTGCCGAGATCAAGGCCGATGAGCGTCTTGCCGAAATGGCGCTGGTACGGCAGTCACGGCTGTCGGTGACGCCGGTCACCGCCGCGCATTGGGCAATTCTGATGGAGATGGGCGAGACGACCCTGTGACAGCTGGATGACGGCAGGTCAGCTGCCGGAAGAGGTGTCACGGCGGATGAAATAGAGGTTCCGCAGATAGATGAACAGCCCAAGACCCTGACCGCAGATGATCACCGGATCCTGCCGCCAGATGGCGTAGAGAAGCAGCACCGCGCCGCCACCGATCGAGAAATACCAGAAGGCGACCGGGATCACCGACTTGGCCTGTTTTTCCGATGACAGCCACTGGATGATGAAGCGCATCGCGAACAGTCCCTGTCCGGCGAATCCGACAACAATCATGATCCGTTCCGGGTTGGTGACAAGACTGTCGGGAAGAAAGGGCAGGATCGTGACAAGAACACTGGCAAAGGCGCGCGCACCGGCCTCAATCTGTGCTGACAGAAAGGCGATCATGCGCCAACCCCCTTATTGCTGGCCTTATTGCTGGCTTTCTTGCTGGCCTTCTTGGCGGTTTTTTTCGCAACCTTCCTGACCGCCTTTTGGGCGGTTTTTTTGCCGGCCATGACCTCGGTCACCTCGCCCTGACGCGGCGCCCGGCGAAGCAACCAGATCACGCCGATAACATCGCTGATCCCGACCACCAGCCGGTCGAGGATCCGGTATTTGGAGGTGCCACGAAGACGCGGCCGGTGCGCCACCGCAACGCCGATCACCACACCGCCATGCCGCCGCACAAGGCTCGGCATGAAACGGTGCATATGGTTGAAGAAGGGAAGCTGCAGAAACAGCGACCGGTGCAGAACCTTGATGCCGCACCCGCTGTCGGGATGCGTGTCGGCCAGCAGGCTGCGCCGGATCCAGCGCGCCCCGCGCGAGGCAAGCAGCCGCATCGCGCTGTCCTGACGACGGGCCCGGATGCCGGCGGCCATGCCTGTAGCGCCTGTCTTGCCGGTCTCTGCCAGCAGCGCCGCCTCCAGTGCCGGCAGGTCTGCCGGTACATTCTGGCCATCGCCGTCAAGCACGCCAATCAGCTCGCCACGCGCCGCCAGCAGCGCCGATCTGATGGCCGCACTCTGGCCGGCACGGGTCTGATGGCGCAGCACCCGCAATTCGGGAATGTCGGCGGCGCAGCTGGCAAGCTCGGCCGGGCTGTCATCGGTGCTGGCATCATCGACATAGATGATCTCGAACCGGCGTCCTGTCAGCGCGGCGCTGATTTCCTCGATAAGCGGGCGGATATTGCCGGCCTCGTTCATGACCGGCACAAGCACCGAGATCTCGATCGTGGAGGGCGGGATGAAAGCAGCCTTGGTTCGGGTCATGAAGACACACTCGGCAGGGACAGGAACGATGGCATGAACAATGGCAGGAACGATGGCATGAACACTTGCGTCTCTTTACCCACTCATGCCGCGCGGGTCAAACGCATCGGCGCGGTAGAGGAAAATTAACACATCCTTGCCCTTTGACATGTTGAAGCCTTCGATCTGGCGGATGGCGTCGACGCCAAGCCCCAGCGTGCCGGCCATGTCAAGAAAGGCCGCCTGCTGGTCACGCTCGACAATGGCCAGGCCGCCGGGCGCCTCGGCAAGGAACAGCGCCGCCTCTCCACCATCAACCAGAAGCAGGTCACGCCCAAGGTGAAAGACCAGCGACGGTTCATGAAACCCGGCCGCGGCCATGGCGGCCGGCGGCGGGCCGGATGCAATGATGGCGGCGTCGATGGCGCGCGCCAGATGGATGCGGGACAGTGACGGGATCAGCCCGCCAATGGCGACCAGATTCATCACCGCGCCAGCGGCGATCACCATCGCAACCGGCCGAATGCCGCCATGCCGGTGCCAGACAATGCCCTGCCACAGCGCCAACCCGGCCAAGAGCGCGCACAGCATGGCAAAGGCAAAGGCCCGTCCGCCTGTCACCCCGCCATAGGTCAGTGCGGCCCAGGCAAAACAGGCGACAAGCAACGGACCGGCGGCCAACATCACACCTTCACCGGCGAGCGCCAGCCAGCGTCGCGCCACCGCCCGCATGCCGCCCTTCGCCACGCCGGCAAGCGGCGCATCAACAGCGCAGACAAGAAGCACCATGATCGCCGGCACCACCGGCAGCGGATAATGCGGCAATTTCGTCGGCACGAATTCGATCACCACCCAGAAGGGCAGGATCCAGGCCAGCAGGAACCGGCTTTCGACATGCGAGAGAAGCAGCGGCATCTGGCTGATGGCGCGCGGCAGCAGCAGGCTGGCCGGCCACAGAAGAATTGCCGCCAGAAGCAGATAACTGCCGACCGGCGCGCCGTGCGATTCCTGTCCGCTCTGCACCTTCGACAGAAAATCACCGCGAAAGGCGATGTCAAGGAACGCCCCGTCGGTCGCCAACGTCACCAGCACCGCCCAGGGAAGCGTGACAAGACACAGGATGAGCACCCCGCGCCCGGCGCGCAGCATGCGAAGCCATCTGACATTGCGATGCCATGCCGACAGCGCGGCAATCGTCGTCAGTGCCAACATTGGCGCTACCGGTCCCTTGACCAGTACCGCCGCCGCCATCGGCAGCCACACCCACAGATAGGAATGATAGGACAGCCGGCGGCCATGCTGCCAGGCCTGGTAAATCCGCAGCAGCCCGTATTGCTGCATCAGGCACAGCAGCATCAGCACCGAATCCGTCTTTGCCAGATGCGCCTCGGCACAGACGATCAGCGCGCCGCCACAGGCCGCCGCTGCCAACACGGCACGTTGCGGTTTGTAGAGCGTTCGCGCAATGCGGTAAGTGCCATAGACCGTCAGCAGCATGGCAAGCAGGCTTGGCAGCCGGTAGGGCGCGATGTCATCCCCGCCGAACACCGATGCCGAGGCGGCCTGAAGCCAGTAGATGCCAGCCGGTTTCTTGGCCCGCAGCTCATCCTGAAAGCGGATGGTGACAAGATCGCCGGTCTGCACCATCTGCTTGCTGGCCTGGGCAAAGCGTGACTCGTCGCGATCCATCGGCGGCACGGTCTGGTGGCCGATCAGAACGGCGGCGGCCAGACATGCCAGCACCAGCAGCAAGGCCGATTTTTTGAATGGCACGGTCACAGACGATCCCCTGGATGGCCGGCCGCCTGTCGCCCAGGTGACCGCCAGCCCGTTAAAGCATTTTTTCGGGCCCTTTGCCATATGGGCTTTTTGCCATATGACCTTTTTGCCATATGAATTGCCCCTTCGTGCGGCTGGTTGTAGGGTGACGGCCCGTCACCACCGGGCACTGGGATCATGACCGATATTTCCGCAGGAAAGGCTGGCAACCGGCCCTGGCAGCAGCAGACAAGCTGGCGCCATCTCTGGTCCATCACATGGCCAATCATCATCGCCAATGTGACCATCCCGCTGGTCGGCGCGGCGGACACAGCGATGATGGGACGGCTTGACGATGCCAGCTTTGTCGGCGGGGTTGCGCTTGGCAGCCTGGTGTTCAATTTCATCTATTTCGGGCTTGGATTCCTGCGCATGTGCACAACCGGGCTTGTTGCCCAGGCGCAGGGGCGCGGCGATCTGCGGGAGATCGAGAACCATCTTGTCCGCGGCTTGATCCTGGCATTCTGCCTTGGCTTCTTTTTCGTGATCACCACACCGCTGGTGCATCTGGTCACCGGCGCCCTGCTGACCGCCAGCGACACTGTCGAAACGCTGATGCAGGAATATGTCGGCATCCGGCTTCTGGCGGTGCCGGCGGCGCTGGCGAACATGGTTCTTCTGGGATGTATCTTCGGGCGCCAGCAGATGCGTCTTGCGATGGTCCAGATCATCTTCATCAATCTTGCCAATCTGGCGCTGAACCTGTTTTTCGTGCTTGGCCTCGGCATGACAATCGACGGTGTGGCGCTGGCTTCGGTTGTCGCGCAATGGACCGGCCTTGCGGTGACGCTCGGGCTTGTTGGCTGGCACTGGCGCGATCTTCTTGCCGGAGCCGGACGCCGCATCTTCACCCGCCGGCCGGCCTGGTTCGATCCAGCCGCCTTCTTGCGGTTTTTTCAGATTGGCGGCGATATCACCATCCGCACCGTGCTGATTCTTCTCAGCGAGGCGGTGTTGTTGAACCTGGCGGCCGGGATCGACGATCTGTCGCTGGCCGCAATGCAGCTGATCCTCGTCATGTTCGGGCTGATTGCCTTTGCGCTGGACGGTTTTGCCCACGCCGCCGAGGCACTTGTCGGCGAGGCGGTTGGACGCCGCCACCTGCCGATGCTCGACCGGGTTGTACGCCGGACCAACATTCTGGCCGGCTGCACGGCGCTTGTCATCAGCGCGCTGATCTGGACCGGCGCACCATGGATTGTCGGGCTGCTGACCTCGCAGCAGGATCTTGCCGCCATGACGCTGGCGCATTGGCACTGGGCGGCGCTGTTGCCGCCGATCTCCTTTCTTGCCTTCCAGATGGACGGTGTGTTCATCGGCGCCACCCAGAGCCGCGAGATGCGCAACGCCATGCTGGTTTCGGCCGTGCTGTTCGCCGTTGCCGTGCTGCTGCTTGGCGGGTTTGGACTGAATGGCCTTTTTGCCGCCTTTACGATATATCTCGGACTGCGCGGCATCACCCTGCAGATGCGCATGGGGCGTGTCCGCGACCTCGCCACCCCGGAACCGATGGATGTGTCATGACCAGATTTCCGCTTCGCGAACCAGATGAACTTGGCCTTGTCACAGATGATGATGACGCCCGCCGCCTGCGCCTTCTGACGCCGCAGGATTATGATGGCTGGCTGGACGCGGCCGACCCAGCCTCGCGTGACTGGATCGCGGCCAGCGGCTTTACCGCCAGCGGTGGCAAGGCGTGCCTGCTGCCGGCATCTGGCCAGGATTCTGATCGCGATGATGCTGTCGGGATCATCGACCCGGCGAACACCATCTGGCATGCCGCCGCGATCGCCGGATGGCTTCCGGCTGGACGCTGGTCGATAGCGGGGCCATGCGACCCGGCAATCGACCTTGCCGCCGTCGGCCTTGGCTGGGCGCTGGCGCAATACAGCTTCACCGCCTATCGCGAGACACCGGACAGGGCCGTCCGCGAACTCAGCCTTGCCGCGATGCCGGACGATTCGGCGCGCGACAGGGTGGTGGGTCTTGCCAGCGGCACCGCCTTTTGCCGCGATCTGATCAACGCGCCGCCAAACCACATGACCCCGGCCGGGCTTGAGGCTGCGGCGCGCCACCTTGCCGACAGGTTCGGTGCCAGCATCGAGGTCACAGCGGGCGAGGCGCTTGCCACCGGCTATCCCGCCATCGACACGGTTGGGCGCGCCGCCGAAATCGCGCCAAGGCTGATCGATCTTCGCTGGGGCGACGGCGGGCCGACAATCACCCTGATCGGCAAGGGGATCACCTTTGATTCCGGCGGCCTTGATCTGAAGCCATCAAAGGCGATGGAGTTGATGAAGAAGGATATGGGCGGGGCGGCAACCGTGCTTGGCCTCGCCGCGGCGGTGATGACGGCCGGCATTTCGGTACAGCTTCGGGTGCTTGTGCCGACGGCCGAGAACGCGGTGTCGTCAAAATCCATGCGCCCGCTCGATGTTATTGACACCCGCGCCGGCCTGCCGGTCGAGGTTGGCAACACCGACGCCGAGGGGCGCCTTGTGCTGGCCGATGCCATCACCCTTGCCTGTGAGGAAGAGCCCGACTTCATGATTGATTTCGCGACGCTGACCGGCGCCGCACGGGTGGCGCTTGGCACCGAATTGCCAGCCCTGTTCTGCAATCTTGATGACACCGCCGACGGCATTCTGGCGGCTGCAACGGCGGCGGCGGACCCCCTCTGGCGGCTGCCGCTGTTCGAGCCCTATGAGCGACATCTCGATGCCGGCCATGTCGCGCTGTCAAGCACCGGCCCGTCGGGTTATGGCGGGGCGATCACCGCCGCGCTGTTCCTGCGCCGCTTTGCCGGCAAACAGACGAACTGGGCGCATATCGACGTGATGGCGTGGAACCTTGCCGGCCGGGCCGGCCGTCCCAAAGGCGGCGAGGCGATGGGGCTTCGCGCGCTTTTCACCTATATCGAAAGCCTGGCCGACCGCCAGTAAATTAAGGCTAGTAACCGCGCGCCCAGTCGACACGGTTTGCCGGCTCCTCGCCTGCCATCATCCGCTGGATCGCCTGCGCCACCTGATCGGCCGCCGAAATGGCATTGGTCTGCGCTGCCACATGCGGCCAGACACGCACTTTCGGGTGCGTCCAGAACGGATTGTCATCCGGTAGCGGTTCAACCGCGAATACATCCAGCGCCGCACCGCCAAGCCGGCCCGAATCAAGCGCGGCCAGCAGATCATCATCCGCCACCTGTAGACCGCGCCCGCCATTGATGATGAAGGCCCCCGGCGCCAGCCGGTCGAAAAAACCGGCATTCATGATGCCGGTCGTCTGCGGGGTCAGTGGCAGCACCGACACGACGATGTCGAGGCCGTCAGCGAAAGCGGCAAGCTGGTCCATGCCGACAAAGACCTCCACCCCGTCGATCTGTTTCGGCGATCTGGCAAAGCCGCGCACGGCGAATCCCAGCGCCGCGAACCGCGTTGCGATGACCGTGCCGATGGCCCCGACACCAAGGATGCCGACACGCGCGCCGGTGGCCGGGCGCTGCGGCAGCGAGTGCCAGTGCCGCGCCGCCTGCTGGGCCCGATATGTGGCCCCGTCACGCCAGAAATCCAGCGCGTTCAGAATCGCCCAGTGGCTCAGCGCATTGGCCATATCAGGGTCAATCAGGCGGACCAGTGGGATGTCGCGCGGCACGGTGCTGTCGCGCATCATATGGTCGACGCCCTGGCCCTGCATGATGATGCCGCGCAGATTGGCGCAGCTGGCGAAGGCATGCGGCGGCGGTGCCCAGACAAGCGCCACATCGCTTGCCGCACCGGCCTCGCTCAGCAATTCATTGATCTCGAATGCCGGCAGCCGCGCGGCAAGTGACGCTTCCCATGTGGCGATCTCGCTGGCATTCCCGTAAAAGCCGATCCGGATCATCGCGCCCTCCCTGTCAGCCCTC
Source organism: SAR116 cluster bacterium (assembly GCA_004213025.1). Next base: position 20,683 of record SHBC01000005.1, on the reverse strand, counting down.
GCCCCTTACGATGGCAAGCGCCTCGGCGTGAAGCGCCGGCGTCGCAGCGGCAAGAAGGCTTGTCGTCTCGCGCATCGATACCGGTGCGCCGGTCTTGTCGGTGACAATGCCGCCGGCGGCACGGATCAGCTGCACCACCCCCATGATATCATGCGTTGCCAGCCCGTCCTCAAGCACCAGATCGAGGTGGCCGGCGGCCAGCAGCGCGTAATTGTGGCAGTCCCCGCCATAGCTGTTGGTCGCCGCCACGGCGCTGAGCCTGTTGAAGGCATCCAGACTGTCGGCAAGCAGCGCCTCCGGCGCGGTGGTGGCAAGCCGCGCGTTGCGAATCGCGCTGACCGTGCTGGTGCTGATGGCACCGCCATTCAGCGTCGCCACATCGCCAACCGCGATATAGGTTTCATCCAGCATCGGCATGTCGATCAGCCCGGCGATCGGGTCATCATTCCTGACCAGCCCGACAAGCGTGCCGAACACCGGCCTGCCACAGATGAAGGCACGTGTGCCATCGATCGGGTCAATGATCCAGGCATAGCCGCTGCTGCCATGATGCGGGGCATGCTCCTCGCCAAGAATGTCATCATCAGGGAATTTCGCGATAAGAGCCTCGCGAAGCGCCAGTTCGGTCGATTTGTCGGCAAGCGTCACCGGCGAATCATCGGCCTTCCATTCGATCGCGGCGCCGCTGCGAAACCAGTTCGAGATGATCGGCCGGCTGACAGACGGAAGACCGCGCAAAAATTCAGCCAGCTCGGCATTGCTGAGCTGGCTGTGGATTCGGCTGCTATCTGACACGACGCCTCAGCTGCCGCTTTCGGCGGCAATCTGTTCGTCTGTTGGCAAGGCGGCAGGCGCATCCGCCTGCTGGCGAAGATAGGCAATCATGTTGGCGCGGTCCTGCGGCTTCTTCAGACCGGCGAAATTCATCTTGGTGCCGGAAATATAGGCCTTTGGCTTGGCGAGAAAGGCGTTCAGCGCGGCGTAATCCCACTGCCCACCGAATTCAACCAGGGCGTTGGAATAACCAAAGCCATCGACAACGCCCTTCTCGGCATTGACGACATTCCACAGGGCCGGTCCAACCTTGTTGGCACCGCCCTTGTCGAAGACGTGGCAGGCGGTGCATTTCTTGGCCAGTTTCTGACCAGCCAGCGCATCGGCACTGGCCAGCAGCGCCATGATCGGCTCTGGTCCCTTATCGACCGGCGCGGCGGCGGCGACAGCGCCACCCTCGGGCACCTCGATGACATAGGCATTCTGCTCGAGCTCGCTGTGCGGCACGAGGACTTCGGCAAGCTTCACGCCTGTCATCAGCAACAGGCCGGCAACAAGAATACCGGCAAAAAGCTTGTTCAGACCAAGTTCGTCCATGCTTACATCTCCCGCTGACGCGGAAGCTCCCCCTAAACTGTCTGGCGGCCGGCCATCTCAAGGCCTGCCCAACGCCCATTTCTTAGCGAAATTGCCGGTTGCCCTCAAGCCCCCGATCAGCCTATTTGCGCCTTTTGCCTAGGCAAATCGGCGATTATGTGATGAATTGCCGCATCATGAGTTCGCCCTTGTCACCTGTCATCATCATTCCCGCCCGTATGGCGGCCAGTCGGCTGCCCGGAAAACCGCTTGCCGACATAGCCGGCAAACCGATGATCCAGCATGTCCTGGAACGCGCCATGGCCGCCGATATCGCGCCTGTATGGGTGGCGACCGACGATGACGCCATCATTGAGGCTGTCCGCGCGGCCGGCGGCAATGCGGTGAAAACCCGGGCCGACCACCCGTCGGGATCGGATCGCACCTTCGAGGCGGTTGAACGGATCGACCCGGACCGGCAATTCGATGTGATCCTCAACCTGCAGGGCGATCTTCCCGAGCTTGACCCGATGATCCCGGCGACGCTGCTTGCCACGGCCGCGCGCAGCCAGGCCGCGCTGTCGACACTTGTCACCACTGCCGATGACGAAGAGGCGGCGCGCCCGCAAATCGTCAAGGCGGTGGTCAGCTGGCAGGACGGCACGTCAGACCCCCGCATCGGCACCGCGCTCTATTTCAGCCGCGCCCCGGTGCCGACCGGCGATGCGCCGAAATATCATCATATCGGCGTCTATGGATGGCGGCGTGAGGCGCTGGCACGGTTCGTCGAACTGCCACCCTCACCGCTGGAGATGGCCGAGAAGCTGGAGCAGCTTCGCGCGCTGGAAGCCGGCATGACGGTTGCCGTCGCCGAGATCGACGCGGCGCCGGCAGGCGTCGATACCGAGGATGATCTTGCCGCGACACGACATCGGCTTGGCGGCCCCCAACATTGATTGGCCATAACAGTGACAGCCCCCAACATTGACAGCCCCCAACATTGACAGCATGTGGCCATGACATGATACTCGCGCGCCGGCGGGATGCCGCCTGAAGACAGCAACGGAACCTCTATGTCATGAGCGACAGCAGCAATATCATCGCTTTCCAGGGCGTGCTTGGCGCCTATTCGCATATGGCCTGCCAGGCGGTGAAGCCGGAGATGGAGGTGCTTCCCTGCGCCTCGTTCGAGGATATGATCCTCGCCGTTCAGGAAGGGCGCGCCGCGCTGGCCATGGTGCCGGTCGAGAATTCCATTGCCGGACGGGTGGCCGATATCCACCATCTTCTTCCCGAATCCGGCCTGTTCATCAATGGCGAACATTTCCAGCGGGTCAATCACCATCTTCTGGCCCCGCGGGGCGCGACGCTGGATAGTCTTGTCGAGGTCCACAGCCATGCACAGGGGCTTGCGCAATGCCGCGAGCGGCTTCGCTCGCTTGGTCTGACGCCGGTCATGCATCCCGACACCGCCGGCGCCGCCAAGGATATCGCCGCGCGCGGCGACCCGGCGATTGGCGCCATCGCCTCGGAACTTGCCGGCCAGATCTATGGCCTTGATGTGTTGCTGGCCTCGGCCGAGGATGCCGAGCACAACACCACGCGCTTTCTTGTGATGTCGCGCACCGACGTCACGCCGCCGCTGAATGGCGAGCGGATGATGACCACCATGGTGTTCAAGCTTCGCAGCGTGCCGGCAGCACTCTACAAGGCGCTTGGCGGGTTCGCCACGAACGGTGTCAACCTGACCAAGCTGGAAAGCTATCTTCGGCCAGGCTCGGCCGAGCACGCGCAATTCTATGTCGATGTCGAGGGCCATATCGACGCCCCGGAAATGAAACTCGCCATGGAAGAGCTACGATTCTACTGCCAACATGGTGAGGTGACGATCCTCGGCACCTACCCGGCAAGCCCGGTGCGCGCCGCCACCTGATTAGCCGTTGCCGCTGTCGGACGTTACCGGCGGCAGTGACCCGCCGGGAGTGACAATCAGGCCTGACAATCAGGCCCGACAATAATGGCTTGTCCCCCCTGCCGCTTTCATCCATATAGAGGTCAGGGAGACTGGACGGACGTGCTGTCGGTCTAACCGGTCAGGTCCGAGAGGAAGCAGCCAGGGTCGTTTTCGCGCGGGTCGTTCAGTCTTCCGCTCTCCCTCATCCGATGATCGATGTCAGCCGGTTCGACACAAGCTGCGACACCGGGCGCAAAACCGGGGGCGTACAGGCTGCAACCGGGCAGTTACCGGTGGCAAAGCCGCCCTTGCTGCGCTAGGTTTCAGACATCATGAGCGACAGCGTCCTGACAGGTTACCGGGTACTTGCGCGCAAGTACCGCCCCGAACGTTTTTCCGAGCTGATCGGCCAGGAAGCGCTGGTCCGCACGCTGGAAAACGCACTGTCACTTGGTCGGCTGGCGCATGCCTTTGTTCTGACCGGCGTTCGCGGTGTCGGCAAGACCTCGACAGCGCGGCTTCTGGCCCGCGGGCTGAACTGCATCGGACCGGATGGTAAGGGCGGTGCAACGCTGGAGCCATGCGGAAGCTGCGAGCCATGCCAGGCCATTGCCGCCGGACGCCATGTCGATGTTCTGGAGATCGACGCGGCAAGCCATACCGGTGTCGATGACGCGCGCGAGATCATCGAGGGGGTTGCCTACCGACCGGTCTCGGGACGGTTCAAGATCTATATCATCGACGAGGTCCACATGATGTCGAAGAGCGCGTTCAACGCGCTGCTGAAGACGCTTGAGGAGCCTCCCGACAATGTGAAATTCATCTTCGCCACCACCGAGATCCGCAAGGTGCCCGTCACCATCCTGTCGCGATGCCAGCGGTTTGATCTTCGCCGGGTGCCGACCGACATGCTGGCAACGCATCTTGTCAGCATCTGCGAGCGCGAATCGATCACCGCCGATGCCGAGGCGATCACCGCCATTGCCCGCGCCGCCGAGGGATCGGTGCGCGATGCGCTGTCACTTCTCGACCAGGCGGCGGCGATGACCGCCGACAGAATGACCATCGACAGCATCACCGACATGCTTGGCCGCCCCGGTCGTGCCGATTCCATCGCCATCCTTGATACGGCGATGCGGGGCGATACGGCTGGCGCGCTGGCCGCACTGGCGACGACGATGGCTGGCGGTGCCGAGCCCGAAATGATCATCTCGGACCTGATGGACCTTGTTCACCGCGCCAGCCAGAAGGCCGCCGGCGGCGCGCTCGACACGTTACTGGAATCCGAGAGAGATGCCATCGACGCGTTAGCCCAGATGGGGATCGCGCGCCTCGGGCGGGCCTGGCAGATGCTGCTCAAGGGTCATGGTGAGGTGACATCGGCGCCGCAACCACCGGCCGCCGCCGAAATGCTGGTCATCCGGCTGGCGCATCTTGCCAATATGCCAACCCCCGGCGACATCGTTCAGCGTCTGGCGGCGAACGAGACGCCAATTCAGGCTCCACAAACCCAGGCCCCACCAAGTCAGACCCCACAAACTCAGGCCCCACCAACCCCAGCTCCACAGCCCGAAATGATGGCGCCCGCACCACCTGACGAAACCTCGCCGCCAGCCACGATGCGCGCCGGAGGTGGTGAATCGCTGGCGCCCCAACCGGCCCCGGTGGCCGAACCCGATAATGTGGCGGCCCCGCAGCCACAATCATTGCTGGATATATCCGAACTTGCCGAGGCGCAGAATGACCCGCTTCTGGCAGCGCATATCCGCAGCCATGTAAGGCTTGTCCGCATGCAGCCAGGTCTGCTTGATATCTGCCTGACCGACGGCGCGCCTGACAGCCTGCCGGGTGAAATGGCGCGCCGCCTCAGCGACTGGACCGGCGCGCGCTGGATGGTCAGCCTCTCCGACGGCCCTGGTGGCATGACCATCGCCGAGGAACGGCGTGAGGCGCAACGCCGCGAAATCGAGTCGATTGCCGAAGCGCCGCTGGTGAAGGCCATTACCGAAATTTTTCCCGGCGCGACAATCGAATCCGTGACGCCCCTGACCGAACCCCAACCAGACCAACCCCATACAGACCAGCCGAATGAGGATATCCCGACATGATGCGCAACATGGCCGGCATGATGAAGAAGGTTCAGGAGATGCAGTCGCGCATGGAAGCGCTGCAACAGGAAATGGCCGATACCGAATTCACCGCCAGCGTTGGCGGCGGCGCTGTGACGGTGATTGTCACCGGCAAGGGTGAGATGCGCGGCGTGAAGATCGATCCGGCCGCCATTGATGCTGACGATGTCTCGATCCTCGAGGATATGATCTGCCTGGCGACAAACAACGCAAAGGGCGAGGCCGATTCGGCGATGGCGGCACGGATGAAGGACATTACCGGCGGCCTGCCATTGCCACCAGGCATGTCACTGCCCTTCTGATCCCGGGGGTCTGATGGATTCGCAGCTCGACAATCTGATCCGCCGGATGGCGCGCCTTCCCGGGCTTGGACCGCGTTCGGCCCGGCGGGCAGTGCTTCATCTGCTGCAGAACCGTGACCGGCTGATGCTGCCACTTGCCGAGGATCTGGGTCAGGTGGCGCGCAGCATTCGCAGCTGCGCCGATTGCGGCAATCTCGATACCGGTGATGTCTGCGTCCTGTGCCGCGATACGCAGCGCGACCGGCAGACCATCTGCGTTGTCGAGGATGTGGGGGATCTCTGGGCGATGGAGCGCGCCGCCGTCTATCGCGGGCTGTATCACGTCCTTGGCGGCACGCTCAGCGCCATTGACGGGCGCGGCCCGTCAGAACTCAATATCGACAGGCTGTTGATCCGTGCGCGCGAAGATGTCGGCGAGGTGATCCTCGCCCTGCCAGCCACCGTCGAAGGACAGACAACCGCGCATTACCTGCATGAAAAGCTGGCCCCGCTCTCGATCGAGGTAACAAGGCTGGCGCATGGCGTACCGGTTGGCGGCGAGCTGGATTTCCTTGATGACGGCACATTGGCACAGGCGCTGAAAGCGCGCGGGCGGATCGGCGGTCAGTGATCGCCCCTGCCGGCCGGGTCGCCTGGCAATTCGGGCGCCAGTTCGGGTGCCAGTTCGGGCGCCAGTTCGGGCGGGGGGGCGCTCTCATCACTGACATCGATCTGGGTGATCTTCGCCCCGCGTGACGAAATCTTGCGGCTGGAGATCTGGATGTCGTCGATATCCTTTTCCACCTGACCGAAATGCGTTGCCAGCTTCTTGATCCGTTCATCAAGCCGCGAGACATCCTGCAACATCGTCTCGACCTCGGCCTTGATGACACCGGCGGCCTCATGCATCCGCGCATCGCGAAGGATCGCCCGCACCGTATGCAGGATCAGCATCAGATTGTCCGGCCCGGCCATATAGACGCGGCGGCGGCGGCTTTCCTCGACAAGCTTGGGAAGCTGAAGATTGATTTCGGCATAGACCGATTCCGACGGCAGGAACATGATCGCGCTGTCTGCCGTCTCGCCCGGAATGATGTAGCGCTCAGCGATGTCAACGATATGTTTCTTCACATCTGTTTCCATCATCCGGCGCGCCGCATTGCGCTCGACCTCGCCATTGGCGGTGGTCAGCGCGCGGTAGGATTCCAGCGGAAATTTGGAGTCGATACAGATCGCGCCTGGCGGTGCCGGCATATCAAGCAGGCAATCGACACGGCGGCCATTGCCAAGCGTGTGCTGGAAACTGAAGGCGCTTTCGGGAAGCGCGTCGCGAACCAGATTTTCCAGCTGCACTTCGCCAAAACTGCCACGCGCCTGCTTGTTCGACAGGATGTTCTGCAACTCGCCAACCTGACCGGACAGCGCCGAGATATGGGCATTCGCCTGCTCGATCACGGCAAGTTTCTCGGCCATCCCGGTGAGCGAGCGGTTGGTGCGGTCATTCTGGTCGCGAAGCGAGTTCTCAAGGCGGGTGCCAAGGCGGCCCTCGGTATCCTGCATCTGCGCGGCGACGGTCTTGTGGAGCTCGCCGGATTGTGCGGCCAGCTGCGCCAGTTGACCCTTCAGCTCGGACAGTGTCTCGCCATCCTGCCCCCCGGTTCGCTGGCGCATCAGCATGACGACAAGCCCGGCGATGACGGCAAGCGCAAGAAGAATGATCATCATATCGAGCGGCATGGGTGACATATCCGTCTGGAGAGCAGGTCTGACTGGTTCGTCCGGCGGCGCAGAATCATCGCCATGGCCAGTCATCGCAGTCTGGCATGACCACCGGCCGACTGCAACTTGACTGCTTCGCCGGCATCCCCTACTCCAAGGGCCTGATTTGTGACGGCCAGGAAAGGCAGGGCTATGGCGCTGATCCCCATCATCTGCATCCCCGACCCGGTGCTTCGCCGGGTGGCCGCGCCTGTGCGCGAGGTGACGGACGGTGTGCGCCAGCTTCTCGATGACATGGCCGAAACGATGTATGACGCGCCCGGGATCGGCCTTGCCGGACCGCAGGTCAATGTCTCGGAACGGCTGATCGTGATGGATTGCGGACCGGACGAGGCACCGGAACTGCTGAAAATGATCAATCCCGAGATTGTCGCCAGCGCTGACGAGACAGCCATTCTGGAAGAAGGCTGCCTGTCGATCCCGAAGCAGACCGCCGAGGTCAAACGGCCGGCGCATGTCGATGTCCGCTATATCGACATCGATGGTGAGGAGCAGATGATGCGGTGCGAGGGGCTTCTTGCCGCCTGCGTGCAGCACGAAATCGACCATCTGGACGGGGTGCTGTTCATCGACCATATCTCGCGGCTGAAACGCGACATGATCGTCCGGCGCGCCCTGAAAGAGCTTCGCCAGGTCAATGGCGGCGACTAGGGGCCAGCCATGAGGCGCCTGCGGATTGTCTTCATGGGAAGTCCGGGATTCGCCATTCCGACGCTTGACCGGCTTGCCGATGAGCATGAGGTGCTGGCTGTCTACACACAGCCGCCACGCCGCGCCGGCCGCGGCATGCGCGAGGCCCCGCAACCGGTGGCGGCGCACGCCGCCGCACGTGGGCTGACGACTCGCCATCCACAAAGCCTGAAAACCGCTGCGGATGCTGGCGCGCTGGCAGCACTCGAGGCGGATGTCTTCATCGTCGTTGCCTATGGGTTGATCCTGCCGCCGAATGTGCTGGCGATGCCGCGCTTTGGCTGCATCAATGGTCATGCCTCACTGCTGCCACGCTGGCGCGGCGCCGCACCGATCCAGCGCGCCATCGCCGCTGGCGACACGAAAACCGGCGTCTGCGCGATGGTGATGGAGGCCGGGCTTGATACCGGGCCGGTGCTGGCGCGCCGGGAATGCGCCATCGGCGATACCGAAACCGCCGCCAACCTTCATGACAGGCTGGCGGAGCTGACCGCCGATCTGCTTGGCGAGGTGGTGGCGGGCCTCCCCGATATCCTCAAAACGCAGCAACCGCAGGATCACGCGGCCGCGATCTATGCCCCGAAAATGACCCCGGCCGAGGCCGAAATCGACTGGCAGCTGCCGGCACTGGTGATCGACCGGCAGATTCGTGCCTTCACCCCGGTGCCGGGCGCCTGGTTCACCGGCCCAAAAGGACGGATCCGCGTCCGTACCGCCAGACGTGGCGATGAGACAAGCGCCGGCGCGCCGGGGCATTATCTGGGACTTGACCCGCAGGGCGGCATGCGGATCGGCACCGGTGCTGGTGAGATCATCCTTGATGAGCTGCAGCCCGCCAGCGGCAAAGCGATGTCGGCGCGCGCCTGGCTGAACGGCAACCCGGTATCGGTCGGCAGCGCCGTCGCCATGGCCAGCGCATGACGCGCCGCATCTTCATCACCATCGAATATGATGGCGGGCCCTTTGTCGGCTGGCAGCGTCAGGATAATGGCCTGTCGGTGCAGCAGGTCCTTGAGGAAGCGGCGCGCGAGCTGACCGGTGGGGACTGCCCCGTTCAGGGTGCCGGCCGCACCGATTCTGGCGTCCATGCCACTGGCCAGGTGGCGCATCTTGATGTTCCGGACAAGTTCGATGCACCGCGGGTGATGGCGGCGCTGAACGCGCTGACAGGCGAGCATCCGGTGACCATCCGCGCCGCCCGCGAGGTGCCGGCCGACGCGCATGCCAGATTTTCCGCCACCGGCAGGCGCTATCTCTACCGCATCCTGCCGCGGCGCGCGCCGCCGGCACTTGATCGCGGGCGGGTCTGGCATCACCGGGCCGACCTCGATGTGCCAGTCATGCAAAAGGCGGCAGAACATCTTGTCGGGCGGCATGATTTCACCAGCTTTCGGGCCAGCCAGTGCCAGGCCGACAGCCCGCTGCGAACGCTTGATGAGCTGCGGGTCGAAATGGCGGACGAAGAAGTGCATGTGCATGCCGCGGCGCGGTCATTTCTGCATCATCAGGTCCGCAACATCGTCGGCACGCTGGCGCTGGTGGGAACCGGCAAATGGACACCGGATGATGTCGCGGCGGCGTTGCAGGCGCGTGACAGGTCCGCCGCCGGTCCGACCGCCCCGCCGGAAGGGCTGTATCTGACCGAGGTGACCTATCCACTATAGGTCAGCCGCTGTAGATTATCCGGGCATCTGAACGCGCGACTGCACGAAAAAGAACAGTCCGGCATCAATCACGAATGACAGGAACAACAGGCCGGTGGCGAACCACCCGCCGCGGCCAAGCTGATCGCGGCCGATCCGCCAGAGCCAGTAGACGGTCCAGAAGATCAGCGGCGTGATCAGGATCAGCATCGTCGCATCGCCGGAGACAATGACCAGATTCTGCACCAGCCCGCCAACAAGATGCTGGACGTTCTCGACCCACAGGAACGGCACGGTGAAGGCAAAGAGCCTGTCAGCGAGGCCGGCACCGCGCAGGATCGCCGCGAACAGCAGCACCATCAGAACAACGGCGACAATCTGCAGGATCAGGTTCGCCGCCAGCACGCCGATGCCGGTGCGCAGGCCAGGATAGACCGACACGATGAAGGTGAAGATCACCGATGCCCAGATCGCCTGCCAGACCGCCGGCGCGTCGAACACATAGCTGCCGCTGATCGGCCGGCGGCCAAGCATCACCAGAAGCGTGCGCTTGAAAAGCTCGGCAAGGCGCCCGAATGCCAATGAGTTGTCAGACTCGTTCACGCCGCGCCTCCGGCAAAGAAACGGCGCAGACAATCTTCATAGATCGCGCTGAGGCCGTCGATATCCGTGGTCATCACATGCTCGTCGACCTGGTGCATGGTCTGTCCGACAAGGCCGAATTCAGCCACCGGACACAGCTTCGTGATGAATCGCGCATCCGAGGTGCCGCCGGTTGTCGACAGCTCCGGACGACGGCCGGTGACAGCCTCGCTGGCATCCGACAACATCTCGGTCAGCCGGCCGGGCGCGGTGATGAAGGGGTCCGCATTCGATTTCCAGCTGACCGTCCAGTCGCCGCCGACCCTGGCAAAATGCTCTTCCAGCCAGCCGATCAGACCGGCCGCACTGTGTTCGGTATTGAAGCGGATGTTGAAACGCGCCTCAGCCCGCGCCGGAATGACGTTGGTTGCCGGATTGCCGACATCGATTGTCGTGACATGCGCCACCGACGGGCCAAAATGCGAGGTGCCGCCATCCAGCTCGCAGCCATTCACCGGCGCCAGCATGGCCAGAAGCCTTGTCACCGGATTGTCGGCAAGATGCGGATAGGCAACATGTCCCTGCCGCCCCTCGACGACAAGATGACCCGACAGGCTGCCACGCCGGCCATTCTTGATGACATCGCCAAGCGCCGTCGGGTTGGTCGGCTCGCCGACGATGCACATGTCAGGCTGATGGCCATTCGCCGCCGCCCATTCGACCATCTTCACGGTGCCGTTGATGGCGTCGCCCTCTTCATCGCCGGTAATCAGCAGGCTGATCGACCCGTCGGCCAGATCGGCGGGAAGGCGGGCGATGGCGGCGATGAAGGCGGCAATGCCACTTTTCATATCGGCCGCGCCACGGCCATACAGACGCCCGTCCTCGATCACCGCGCCGAACGGGTCATGCGTCCATGCCTCACGGTCACCGACCGGAACAACGTCGGTATGGCCGGCAAAACTGAAATGCGGGCCATCTTTGCCGCGGCGGGCAAACAGATTGTCGATGCGGTCATCGCCGGTGCCGAAAGGCAGCCGCTGGCAGACAAAGCCAAGCGCCGTCAGCTCGCCCTCAAGACAGTCGAGCGCGCCGCCTTCATGCGGCGTCACCGACGGGCAGCGGATCAACCGTTGCGTCAGCTCGACAGCATGCGACGGCGCCGGGCCCATCAGTCGCGCAGCAATTCGTTGACAGACGTTTTGGAGCGTGTCTTTTCATCGACCTGCTTGATGATGACGGCGCAGGCAAGCGACGGCCCGGGCGATCCGTCGGCAAGCGGCTTGCCGGGAAGCGTGCCGGGAACAACAACCGAATAGGCCGGAACACGGCCCATATGGACCTCGCCGGTGACGCGGTCGACGATCTTTGTCGACGCGCCGATGAAGACGCCCATCGACAGCACGGCGCCCTGTTCGACAACCACGCCCTCGACAACCTCTGATCTGGCGCCGATAAAGCAATCATCCTCGATCACCACCGGACCGGCCTGCAGCGGCTCGAGAACGCCGCCAATGCCGGCACCGCCGGACAGATGCACATTCTTGCCGATCTGCGCGCAGGACCCGACCGTCGCCCAGGTATCGACCATCGTGCCACTGTCGACATAGGCCCCGAGATTGACAAAGCTTGGCATCAGCACGGCGCCGGCGGCGACATGCGCCGAATGCCGGACGACACAGCCCGGAACGGCACGGAAGCCGGCATTGCGGAACTCGGTCTCGCCCCAGCCGGCGAATTTCGACGGCACCTTGTCCCACCAGGCAGCCTCGCCATGGCCGGAATAGGTGGTGCCGGACGGGATCACCGCCATGTCATTCAGCCTGAAGGACAGCAGCACGGCCTTCTTCAGCCACTGATTGACATGCCATTGATGGTCGCCGCGCGGCTCGGCAACACGCGCCTCGCCACTGTCCAGCATCCCGAGCGCCGTTGATACCGCATCACGAACCGGGCCCGCGGTGTCGGCACCAATGGTATCACGCGACTCCCATGCCGCGTTGATGTCCTGTTCCAGCTGCGCCACATCCATCTTCGTCTCCACTTGTTTCATCCGGCGAGACCGGAATCACCGCGCCCTCACCATCATTTGTTCTTTTGCATTTATTCTTTTGTTGATATCGACCTTTCAGGCCGGAATGGCAAGGGCCGAAAGGAAGCTCTTCAAATCCTCGGCGACAAAATGCACATAGGGCTCATCAGCCCCCTTGGCGGCCCAGTCATGGTCGCTGACAAGCCATACCGTGCGCATGCCAAGCTCATGCGCCGGTTCCAGATTGCGCGCCATATCCTCGACCATCACCGCGCCAAGCGGGTCGATGCCGGTTGTTGCAACGAAGCTGTCAAACGCCTTCTGTTCCGGTTTCGGCACGAAATCAGCCCCGACAATATCAAAGATATGGTCGAAATGATGCCGGATGCCATAGGCGTCGAGAATGTTCTCGGCATGCGGCACCGTGCCGTTGGTGAAGATATGCTTGCGCCCCGGCAGGCCCGCCAGAAGCTGGTCAAGCTCGGTTTCGCGCGGCAGGTCGCTGACATCAATGTCATGCACGAAATGCAGATAATCCTCGGGTGCCAGATTTTCCTCGACCATCAGCCCGCGCATCGTCGTGCCATAGCGATAGAACAGATCCTTCTGGATCACCCGCGCCTCGTCATGCGGCACCTTGAAATGCTGCGCGACAAAATCGGTGATCCGCACGGCGACGCGCAGGAACAGCTGCGACCTGGCCGGGTAAATGGTGTTGTCGAGATCGAATACCCAATCCCGGATCTCGTCCGTGGGGAAACTCTGAGGCGACTTTGAAACAGGTGACATCGGTGAGGTGCCTTTCTGGGAAATGGCCGGTCAATCGGCGTTGATGATGGTTCCCATTCCGTGCTCGGTGAACAATTCGACAAGCAACGCATGCGGTGCCCGTCCATCCATGATCACCGCGGCTTCGGCTCCCCCGAGAACAGCATTGATACAGGTTTCGACTTTCGGAATCATACCGCCCGACACGGTACCGTCGCGGATCAGCGCCTCGGCCTGGCTGACCGTCAGTTCGGTGATCAGCTCGCCTTCCTTGTCCAGAACGCCGGCAACATCGGTCAGCATCAGCATGCGCGTCGCGCCAAGCGCGGCGGCGATGGCGCCAGCCGCCGTATCGGCATTGATATTATAGGTCTCGCCGGCGGCATCGCTTCCCACCGGCGCGACAACCGGGATCAGATTGCCGGCATTCAGCGCGTCCAGAACATCGGTGTTGATCTGTTCCGGCTCGCCAACAAAACCGAGGTCAATGGCCTGTTCGATGGCACTTCCCTCGGCGCGGCTCTTGGCAAGAAGCTTGCGCGCCCGGATCAGCCCGCCATCCTTGCCGCTGATCCCGACGGCGCGGCCACCGGCCCCGGCGATTGCCGCCACAAGTGCCTTGTTGATGCCGCCGGCAAGCACCATCTCAACAACCGAGATCGTGGCCTCGTCGGTTACCCGCAGCCCATCAACGAAATTCGATTCGATCTGCAGCTTGTTCAGCATCTCGCCGATCTGCGGGCCGCCGCCATGAACGACAACCGGCCGCGCGCCAACCTGGTCGAGAAGCGCGATATCGGCGGCAAAGGAGGCAACATATGCCGCCTCGCCCATCGCATGGCCACCGAACTTCACGACAATCGTCTGCTCGGAATATCGGCGCATGAAGGGAAGTGCCTCGACAAGCATGCCCGTCCGCTCGATCAGCCTCGATTGCAGGGAAGAAGGTGTGTCGTCCATTATTCTGCCTTTCAAACTGCCTTGGTCAAACTGCCGGGGTCAAACTATCAGGGGCGTCCCGCGCCGGAGGTCAAACTATCGGCAAGCCGGTATCCTGCGCAAGTGTTGTTCGCGCAAGTGTTGTTCGCGCACTCCTCGGGGCATGCTAGCCGCGCGGCAGCGCCATCCCGGTCAGATGTGCCCGTAATTCGGCGATACCGCCACCTTCCTCGGACGAGGTCACGAAAATCTGCGGATAGGCGGCAACATGGCGGCCAATCGTCTCTGCCGTAGCGGCGCAGACCGCCTCGAGCGGGGCCGGCTTCAGCTTGTCGGCCTTCGTCATCACCACCGCCCAGGACACCGCGCTGGCGTCGAGAAGCGCCATGATCTCGGAATCCGCCGCGCCGACGCCGCGGCGCGAATCAATCAGCAGGAACACCCGCTGCAGCGAGGCCCGGCCAGCCAGAAATTTGCGGGTCAGCGTCGTCCAGGCCTTGATGTCGGTCTTTGGCGCCGACGCATAGCCATAGCCTGGCAGATCGACAAGCTGCAGCCGGCTGGCCAGATCAAAGAAGATCAACTGCCTCGTACGGCCCGGCGTCTGCGAGGTGCGGGCCAGCGCCCGCCGCCCGGTCAGCGCGTTGATAAGCGATGATTTGCCGACATTCGAGCGGCCGGCAAAGCAGATTTCGGGCAGGCCTTCAGGCGGCAACACGCGCATGTTGTTCGCAGCGGCGATGAAATCGCAGCTGCCGGCGAACAGAAGGCGTCCGGCCTCGAGATCTTCGGCCGTCAGCTCTCCTTCGCTATTCTGCGCATGATGTACCATTGCTGCGCCATCGAAAGAAGGTTGTTCCAGGTCCAGTAGATCACCAGCCCGGCCGGGAATGTCGCCAGAAGGAAAGTGAAGATCAGCGGCATGAACTGAAAGATCTTCGCCTGCACCGGATCGGGCGGCGCCGGGTTGAGGCGCATCTGCAGGAACATCGAGATTCCCATCAGGATCGGCCAGATGCCAAGCTGCAGGAAGGGCGGCAGGAACCCGACCGAATAGGGAAGCAGCCCGAACAGGTTGAAGACCGAGGTCGGATCGGGTGCCGACAGATCGGTGATCCAGCCGAAGAACGGCGCATGCCGCATCTCGATGGTCACGAACAGCACCTTATAGAGCGCGAAGAAGACCGGGATCTGCAGCAGCACGGGAAGACACCCTGCCGCCGGATTGATTTTCTCGGTCTTGTACAGCTCCATCATCTCGCGATTCATCGCCATCCTGTCTTCGGAATGCTTTTCGCGGATCTGCTGGATCTTCGGCTGTAACAGCCGCATCTTGCCCATTGAGCGATAGGATTTGCTGGCCAGCGGGTAGAAGATCAGCTTCACAATCACGGTGAAACCAAGCACCGCGACACCGAAATTGCCAAGGATGCCATACAGCCAGTTGATCACCAGGAAGAACGGCTTGGTCAGGAAATAGAACCAGCCGAAATCAATCGCCAGATCGAAATTCGGGATACCGAAATCCTTGGAATACTGATCGAGGAGCGAAACTTTCTTGGCACCCGCGAACAGCCGCGTCTTGCTTGCCACGATCCCGCCCGGCTGCAGCAGCTGCCCCTCGGAGGCGATATAATCGACCTGATAGCGATCCTCGGCACCACCAAGCGACTTGAAGGCGTAATTGATTCGCACCGACTGGTCCGGTATCAACGCGGCAAGCCAGTATTTGTCAGTGATGCCGATCCAGCCACCCGCCGTTTCCGGGGTGACATCAATCACCCCGCCATCGGCATCCTGCATGTCATCATAATCCTCCTCACGAAGCGTCTCGTCAAACACGCCAAGCGCGCCTTCATGGAGGATATAGATGCCGGTTGTCGGCGGCGTGCCATGACGCCTGACAAGGCCATAGGGAAACAGCGTCACC
Source organism: SAR116 cluster bacterium (assembly GCA_004213025.1). The sequence continues at coordinate 4,606 of SHBC01000005.1, read as the reverse complement.
GGCGTGTCGAGACGGCTCTCGACACTGTCATCGACGGTGATCAGATAATCCTCGTTGATTGACAGGGTCCGCCGAAAGGTCAGGCCCTTGCCGTTTTCCCAGGACAGCGAGACCGGGGCGCCGGGGGCCAGGGTCTGACGATCGGCGTTCCACAGGCTATCGACCGTTGGCATGGGTTGATCGGCATTGCCGGCAGCCCAGCCAAACTCGGCGAAATAGGGAAGATCGGAACTTGTCTTCTGCAGGAACTGGATAAAGGGCGAATCCTCGGACTGCGTCTCGCGATAGCCTTTCAGAATCACATCGTCAATCCGCGCACCGGCCAGCGAGATCGAGCCCGAGACAAGCGGCGCATCAATGATGATTCGCGGCGCGTTGTCGGCCGGCCGTGATTCGGTAACGGCCACGCCTGCCGGTGTCGCGCCGGCGGTCTCGGCGGCCTGCGGTGTGGCGTTTTCGGCCGCGGCATCTTCAGCCTGCATTTCGGCGATCGCCTGCTGGCGGGCCGCCTCTTTTTCCAGCTCCGGACCGACGACGAAGACCTGCCAGCCAAAAAGCACCGCCATCGACAGGGCGATGGCAAGGATCATGTTACGGTTTTCGGGGTTCATCAATCATGTCCCTGTGCGTTCATAGGCACGCATACATATGCACCAGATGTGAAACAGCCATTCAGCCATGGCGCCGGCCTTGTCCGGCATCGCCATCCTGATCTGCGCGCGGCACCGGATCGAATGCCGGCGTCGCCCACGGATGACAGCGCGAGATACGTTTTAGCGCAAAGATTCCGCCGCGCAAGGGGCCATGACGCTGCAGGGCCTCGACAGCATATTCGGAACAGGTTGGCAAATGGCGGCAATTGGCGCCCAGAAGTGGCGAAATGAACAGCCTGTAGAGCCAGATCACAAGGATCAGCGGGGCGGCCAGAAGACGTTCGACGGCGCGCTGCAGGCCTTTCAATGCCGACATCATGACGTCGCGGCCGGGCGGTTGCCCCGATGGTCAATTGGGCGGTCCATAGGGCTGTCCATCGTGCGGTGAAGATATCCGACAGCCTTGCCAAGATCACTGACAAGGTCGGTCCAGTCACGGTCGGCGGTGCCATGGCGGGCAATCATCACATAGTCGGTGCCGCTTCTGGCGCGCCTCGCCAGTTCGGTACGGGCCAGTGCACGCAGACGTCGGCGCGCCCGATTGCGACGCACCGCATTGCCGACTTTTCGTGATGCTGTCAGTCCGAGTCGCCATTCCGGCCGGCCAGTTGGCACAGCCTGCAGAATGAATCCCTTCGATACTGCCTTCATGCCGCTGTCGCGGGCCGCCAGAAATCCGGCGCGCGACGGGATGCTGACCAGCGCGGTCACCGCGGCGCCTTCACGCCGTCAGGCGGACAGGCGTGCCCGACCCTTGGCGCGGCGGGCCCGCAGGACGCGGCGACCACCAACGGTGGCCATGCGCGCACGGAAACCATGCCGGCGCTTGCGGACGAGAACACTGGGTTGATAGGTGCGTTTCATGGCGACGCTCCCTTCGCGCAATCAATAGGTTGTCAGAAACTGGTCGGGTTGTAGGGGGCGGACGGGTTGGTGTCAATTGTTTTCGGCCCCATGTCTTCGGCCCCATGTCTTCGGCCATATGAGGTGGCGATGCGGCGCGCCATGTGGCATAAGGCGAAACGCTGACCGGCCTAAGACTAATTCGGCCTATACTATATCGGTTCTGGCAGTGGGAATAAAATTCTAATGCGTCACTCGGCTTTATATCCGGCCATTCTCGTAGCGGCCTTCCTTGTGATGGTGTTCGTCTCAGCACTCGCCACAACACCCACACTCTATCGTCAGATGGCAGTTTCCCCCGATTCTGCATCGCCAATACCGGATCACCGGGGCAGCATGCCCACCATCGATTTGCAGGCGGTGTCAACGCTGACACTTCTTGGCACCAGCCTCGATCTGATCCTGCCGGGAGCGCGCCGGGCAATGGCCGTGACCGGGCCGGGCGATGATGCGGGCCGGCTGTTCGATCCTGACGTGCCGGGCTTTCGCGGCGCCTTGCGGCTTGTCTTCCTGCAATGGCTACTGGCAGGCGCGGCGGTGTCCGGGCTGATCGTCTGGCTGGTACGGCGATTTCTCGAGCGTCATTATTCGGCGCCGCTGACGGCGCTGATCGACACCATTAACGAGTTCAGCGACAATCCGGCGGTGGCCAGCCCGATTCCCGATGCGGTCACCAGCTCACCCGAATTCCTCGCCGCGGCCGGAGCGCTTGATTCGCTGCAGCGCAACACGCTGATCGCGCTCCGCCAGCGTGACCGGCTTGCCGATATCGGCGAGGCGGTGGCGAAGATCAATCATGACATGCGCAATGTGCTGAGCTCGGCGACGCTTGTCGCCGACACGCTGATCGCCTCGGAAGACCCACGGGTGCGCCGCGCCGCGCCGCACGTCGTGCGCTCGCTGGAACAGTCGGTGATTCTGTGCCAGTCGATGCTGGACTATCTTGCCGAAACGCCGATTCCCGAACCGGACATTATCACGATGCCCGACCTTGCCGCCGAAACCGCCACCGATTCGGGAATCACGGTGAATTACAGCGGGCCGGACCAGCTCTATCTTGACCGCACGATGATGGCGCGTATCCTGCTGAATCTGGCGCGCAATGCCGCCGCCGCAGGGACCAGACAGATCAGCATCGACATCTGGCGCGCCGGTCGCCTTGGCGTTGTCGACATTGCCGATGATGGGCCGGGCATTCCGCGTGGGCAGTGGGAGGATCTGTTTCTGGCCTTTCGCAGCCGGCAACGCGGTGGCACCGGGCTCGGGCTGGCCATCGCGCGTGACCTTGCGGTGGCGCAGGGCGGCAATCTGAAGCTGACCCGCTCGACCGATGACGGCAGCGAGTTCAGGCTGCAGCTTCCCATCGAGATGTTCAGCGGTCCGACCAGCGCCGATGACGCCGCCGGCGATGCGTCAGTCGCGGCGGCCGATAATCGGCGTTGAGGGCTGTGGTTCCATGTCCCAGGGGAAGAAGATCCAGGTGTCCTGCGATACCTCGGTAACAAAGGTGTCGACAAGCGGCCGTCCCGCCGGCTTGGCGTAGACGGTGGCGAAATGTGCCTCCGGCATCATCGTCCGAAGCGCCTTCGCCGTCTCGCCGGTATCGACCAGATCATCGACGATCAGCCAGCCGGCACCGGTGCCGGCGCTTGGCGCGTTCTTCAGAATGTCGAGCGAGCCCTGGTCACTGCCGTGGTAGGACGAGATACAGGCTGTCTCGATAAGGCGGATTTCCAGCTCGCGCGCGACGATCGCCGCCGGCACCAGGCCGCCACGCGTCACCGCGACAATGCCCTCGAAAGGTCCAAGCTCAAGAAGCCGCCAGGCAAGTGCCTTTGATGTGCGGTGAAGCTCCTCCCAGGACACCGGAAACGCCTTGTCATACCCGTCCGCCATTTTTCCACCCCTGAAGCTGTCAAGAAACGCCGGCACGAACATCCGGACCGCCTGACATTAGCCACTCAGCCGGCATTGACAAGCCTGTTTTGCCGTTCCCACAAATGGTCCGTCAGGTGGTCCGGAAGGCAGTCCGTCAGACGTCGTGTCAGGTGCCCTTTCAGGCGCGCTGGCAACGGCCCGGAAAGAGCTTGCCAGCCCCGCCGGCTTCGCCTATTGTGCGGCCTCCTTTGAAGGGGGCATTGCCGCCCGACAGGGATGCGCTCGTAGCTCAGCTGGATAGAGCACCAGACTACGAATCTGGGGGTCGGGAGTTCGAATCTTCCCGAGCGCGCCACTTACCTGACCATCGTACCCACGATACCCACGTCAACTCACTGTTATCCCGAGCTTTTCGGTGTGTAACTGCGTGGGTGGTTTGTTCATGGGTAACCGTAGAGTGGTACAATATGTGTACCAAAGAGGCACAACCTACTACTTCGTCAGGCGTGTCCCCAAGGATGTCCAGCGGCACTACAAGTCGTCGAGAGTGGTCATTTGTCTGAAGACAAGCCGACGTGACCAGGCTGTCCGGGCTGGGATGTCTATCGCCCAGAGGCTCGAGGATTACTGGTTGTCGCTGAGATTGGCCAACCTCGACATCCCCGGCTTGCACCTGCTTCGGGATAGACCACTACCAACCACCTCTACCTCTTCACAGACACTCCATGATGCGCTGGAGCTTTACCTGAGGCTGAAGGGCGTTGGTAAGGGGAAGGTGTTCCGTCGAGGAGCCGAGAGGAACATCCAGACCGTCATCGACGTCTTGGGCGATAGGCCGGTCGATGCCTACTCGTCCTCTGACGCTGCATCCCTTCGTGATTACCTTCTGGCCAAGGGGCTGACGACGAACTCGGTGAAGCGTAACTTCTCGACCATCCGCTCCATCATCAACCTGTGCATCCAGGAGCATGGTCTCGACTGCCGCAACGCTTTCTCTCGTGTCTATCTGCCGGACCTTGAGGACAATAAGAGACGCAAGCCCATACCGCTGGAGAACATCAGGCGCATACAGCAAGACTGTAGGGTGGAGGACGATGAGGCCAGATGGCTCGTCGCCCTCATCGCCGATACTGGCATGAGGCTGTCTGAAGCTGCTGGTCTTCACATCGACG
>SHBC01000049.1 GCA_004213025.1 SAR116 cluster bacterium | reverse complement strand
GTCCTCGACCATCTGGCCGGGGGCCGAACAGATCCTCGCCAAGGCGGCCCGCAAGCATGGCTTCCCCTACACGCTGAGCACCGTTGCCGGAGAGTCGATCGAACGGGTGGCCAAGGTCGGTGGTGACATGGCCTGGTTCCAGCTATACCCGCCGCGAGACCGGGATATATGTTTTGATCTGATGCAGCGGGCGCACGATGTTGGTGTCGACACGCTGGTGGTCACCGCCGATGTTCCGGCGCCAAGCCGCCGTGAGCGCATGCGGATCGCTGGCGCGCCGCTGGGAAGCCGCGGCAATTCCATGTACAGCCCGACAGTGTTGCTACAGGCGGCGATGCGGCCGAACTGGGCGCTGCGGATGCTGATGAATGGCGGGCCGCGGTTCCGCAACATGGAACCCTACGCCGCCAGAGACAAGACACTGCCGATCACCAAATTCATCGGCTCGCAGCTGAATGGCAGTCTTGACTGGGATTATCTTGATGTCATTCGTGACAAATGGCCTGGCAAGCTTCTGCTGAAGGGGATCCTGCATGGTCAGGATGCCGAACGCGCGATGCGCCAGGGCTGCGATGCGCTGGTCGTGTCCAACCATGGTGGCCGCCAGCTTGACGCCGCGCCGCACCCGCTTCACCAGCTGCCGCATATCCGGTCGGTGGTCGGCAACAAGGTGCCGCTGATTGTCGACAGCGGCATTTGCTCCGGGCTCGACGTTGCCAAGGCGCTGGCGTCCGGTGCCGATTTCGTTCTCATTGGCCGCGCCTTCATGTATGCCGTGGCGGCGCTTGGTGACAATGGCGGCGAACATGCCGCTGCCATTCTGTTTGAAGAACTTCGTGATGTAATGGCACAGCTCGGTGTGCAGAATATCGCCGGGTTGTCCGAAGTGTCGGTCACCCGGGACAATCATTAATCCCGCACCAACCCTGCACGAATCCTGCACCAATCCCGCACCAATCCCGAAAGACGATTACCGACATGTTCCTGAAGACAGGCTCACCCTTTGCCAGTGCCCTGACCCTTACGCTTGTCCTGCTGGCCTCGGGGATCCCCAATGCCAGGGCAATGGATGTGCTTGCGACAGGCGACGTCCAGATCCGTGCCACCGCCCCCGGCATGACGGCGACCGGTGGCTATCTGACGATCCATAACCATTCAGACGAGGATGACAGGCTGGTCGGCGTTGTGGCGGATTTTGCCGCGAAGGCCGAAATTCACAGCATGGTGCATGAAAACGGGGTGATGAAGATGCGGGCCCTGCCTGACGGGATCGAGATTCCCGCTGGTGGTATGGTCAAACTGGCGCCTGGCGGTCTGCATCTGATGCTGATGGGGCTGAAACAGACATTGCAGGCGGGACAGATGCTGGAGGTTGAACTGATTTTTGCCTCTGGCCGGACGCTGCGCCTGCCGGCACATGTCAAACGCCCCGGCGAGATTTCCATCGGTGATGGAGAGTCAGATGGCCACGACCAATCACACAATCATTCGCACAGCAATCCCAACTGACGCCAGCACGCTCTAGAAAATGCCGGCATCAAGGCCTGCCGCCATACCCATGGCAAGCTCCTCGACCTCGCCTTGATAGCTGTCCGACCAGTCCCCATGCAGGATCAGTGGCGGTGCCACAAGCCGCCATCGCTGCGCGCCGACAATCCCCTCCAGCGCGCGCCTGGTCGCCGTACCGTCAAGGCCGGCCCGGATATAGATGCCGACAGCCAGACCCTCGGTCTTGCCAAGCCAGTCATTATAGCAGCGGTCAAACATGTCCTTGGTCGCGCCCGCCATATAGCCGATATTCTCGGTTGTCCCCAGCAGCAGCCCGTCAACACCCCTCAAATCATCCGGGGTGATATCAAAGGGTGAGGCCAGACGCGACGTCACATCGCCGACATCGGGATGGGCGGCGCCGGCTTGCGCCGCCGCGGCCAGCGCGATGGTGTTGGGCGAGGGGGCGTGGGCGATGATCAGCAGTGATTTCGACATGGCGGCAGGTCTCTCCGACAGCTATAGTCGCCGAAACGGGTAACAGGGCGCAAGCGCCGAGGGGTGAATGGCGAATCTGATCGCACAGGACGAGCTGCAATCATCACTTGCTGGACTTGACGGGTGGGCGCTGTCCGAGGACGGCATTGCCCTTGAAAAGACTTTCAGCTTCAAGGGATTCAACAGCGCCTTCGGCTTCATGACCCGGGTTGCGATGGCGGCGGAACGCGCCAACCACCACCCTGAATGGTCGAATGTCTATAATCGCGTCACCATCCGCTGGACGACCCACTCGCTTGGCGGCGTGTCCGACCTTGATCTGAAACTTGCCGCTGCCTGTGACCGTTTTGCCGGTGGGTAAGACCCCTCAATAGACAAGCCAGTCAAGGCACCACAGCGCGCCGAGGCCGGTTGCGATGGTTGCCAGGACCGACCGCGTGACAAGCGCCACCGTCACGGCAACAAGCGCCGCCGGAAGACGGGCGTTTCCGGCCAGCGCCAGCCCGCCTTCCGGGGCGATGATCACCGCCGGAACGATGATGGCGGTCAACACGGCGATCGGCACGAAGCCAAGCGCATCCTGTAGCCAGCCGGGCAGCTGTCGCGGCGCGATATCAGAGAACATCACGAAACGTGTTGCGTAGGTAAAGAGCCCGCAGGCGATCATCACGAACCAGATCATGCGTTTGCCTTTGGAGTGGTGCGTCGGTGCGTCAGATAGCCGGCGGCGATCCCGCCGATGGCGGCAAGAATGATCCAGCTTTTCCATGGCAGGGGCTGGCCAGCCACCGCAATGATGCCGGCAGTCAGGCACGCGGCGAGGTCGGCACGCCGCCTGATCGCCGGCGCGACAATCGCAATGAAGGTCAGCGGGATGGCAAAACCGAGCGACCAGGATTGCGGGATGGTGGCACCGAACAAGACCCCGGTCACGGTGGTGATCTGCCAGCACACCCACAAGGTCATGCCGGTGCCAAGAAGATGGTAATGCTGGTGCGGTGAGGCAGGGCTGTTGCGAAGCCGGTGGATTGTCACCGCATAGGCCTCATCAGTCAGCAGATAGGCAAGCGGGATCCGCCAGGCCAGCGGCAGGCTGCGAAGATAGGGGGCGATCGATGCGCTGTAGAGGACGTGGCGAAGATTGATCACCGATACCGAGGCCCCGACAACCGGCGCTGGCACGGCTGCACCCCACAGCTGGGCAAAAACCACCTGGCTGGCGCCGCCAAATATGATTGAGGACAGCATGATGGTCTGCAGTGGCGTCAGGCCGCTTGCAAGACCGAGAACGCCGAAAACCAGTCCGAAAGGCGCGACGCCAAGCTGCAGCGGCAATTCCTGTCTGACACCCAGCCAGAATTCCTGGTTTCGTGTCGATGTGGGTGGTTGGGAGGAGGGAGACATGGGCGTGCGCAACAATTTTTGATGACGATCTGCCTATCACGCTGGTGGCGCGAAGGACAAGCCGCTTGTGCCGCGATGCCCGGCAAAGATGCCCGGCAAAGATGTCTGGCAAAGATGTCTGGCAAAGATGTCTGGCAAAGATGTCCGGCAAAGATGTCCGGCAAAGATGGCTTGCACGGCATGGCAATCTGCGCCACACAGGGTCAGGCTCCGGACCCATCAGCGAAAAGCGACACCATGTTACTCAGCGTTCCCGTTTCGGTCGGCGAGGTTGTCGACAAGCTCACCATCCTTGAAATCAAGTCGGCGCGGATTGCCGATCCGGACAAGCTTGAAAACATCACCGCCGAACTGGATTCGCTTCGCCGGCTTGTCAGCGGCGGTGTTTTTGACAGTGACGAGATGATTGCGCTGACCGATTCACTCCGCACGGTGAATGGCCAGCTGTGGGATATTGAGGATAATATCCGCGCCGAGGAGGCTGCCGGGCGCTTTGGTGACCGGTTCATCGAGCTGGCGCGCGCCGTCTATGTAACGAACGACAGGCGGGCCGAATTGAAGAAGCAGATCAACCTTGCCACCGGATCGGCGCTTGTCGAGGAAAAATCCTACGAGGATTATTCCGGTAGGGGCTGAGGCCGGCGGACCCGGCAGCCCATCACGTCAGGCCCCACCCTATAGCATGTCATGAAGATCAGTTGGTTTCGGTCAGCCAGGTCAGGTCCGGGTTCTGCAGATCGATGCTGGCCCTGCGCGGCGCGTCCCCGGCAAGCCGGAGCTTTGCCGACCGCACCATTGCCGAAAAGGCCAGACGCTTGGCAAGGGAGTCGCGCTTGCGATTCAGATCTCTGGCGATCCTGTTGCCCAGCCTGTCCCGCTCCCATTTTGGTTTCACGCCGGGATAGCCGATGGTCGAATCATGGCCATCCTCGCTGACAATCGACGGGGTGAGAACAAGCGTCTTCAGCCCATGTTCCCACCAGCGATTCATCAACACATCCACCTCGAAAATGCCGGGAACCGATACGCCAAGGAGCTTTTTGGCGGCGCTGCGACTGACAACATAGCCAATCGCGCCGATGCTGACATAGCGGGTGATGGAGAGCGCGTGCGTTGCCGAGATTCGCGCCGCATCGACAAGAGGCCGGCCCGATGTGTGATGAAGGTTGATCAGATCAAACCGGCCTTTGAGGGAGGCAATGCGTGGCAGCACGTCGAGCGCCTCGGGCGCCAGATCGGCGTCATCCTCGAGAATGATGGCGGCGTCGACATCCGTGTCGCGTATCCTCTCCCAGGCGCGCCGGTGGCTCATCAGGCACCCCAGCGCCCCATCGGACAGGGGCGCGCCAAGATGCAATCGACGTTTCTCCGAAAGCAGCCTTGACTTCCGGTCAGCCGGAATGTCCTTGCCAATAACAGCATCGATGAAACTGAAGTCCAGACCAAGCTCGGCCATGCGTTCAGTCATGGCGCGGCGGCGGTTTTTCGATGCCTTCAGCGAAATCACATAAATCGGCAGCATAACAGGACACATCACAAACAAAGCTAACCTTAAGACTTTGTTTACCCTGTTTTACCGTTCAAGGTCGAGTGGCTTCACCAAAATACAGCTTTCGCCGGGCTGGTCTTGTCAGTGATGGCGTGATCGGCTAGGCCTCTGGGACAGCACCAAGCTGCGAAACCGCCTTGCCACGGGAGATCCCAATGGATGCGCCATTCCTGTTTGTCGACGAAGTGGAAACCGCAGGTCGCCATTGCCTTGTCAGGCTTGATCTGAATGTACCGCTTGCCGACGGGACGGTAACGGACGATACGCGGATCCGGCGCATTCTGCCCGGCCTCGAAGCGTTGCGACAGGCTGGTGCGCGGATCATCATACTGACCCATCTTGGTCGGCCGAAAGGCAAGGTTGCGCCGGAATTTTCTGTCGCGCCGGTCGCCGCGCGCCTGTCGGAACTGCTTGGCTGCCCGGTGCCGGTTGAGGCTGATCTGCTTGGCCAGGGCGCACGCGATACCGTTGCCGGGCTGGCCGATGGTGATGTGGTGATGATGGAGAATCTGCGCTTCCATCCCGAAGAAGAGGCGAATGATCCGGGATTTGCGGCAACTATTGCCGGGCTTGGTGATATCTATGTCGGCGATGCCTTTTCCTGTACGCACCGTGCGCATGCCTCTGTTGAGGCTCTGCCGCGCCTGATGAAGGTTGCGACGGCAGGCCGGGCGCTTGGCGAGGAATTGTCGGCCCTTCATGCGGCGCTGGCATCACCGGCGCGCCCCGTAGCGGCGATTGTTGGCGGCGCGAAAGTGTCGACAAAACTTCAGGTGCTGGAAAATCTGATCACGAAGGTCGACCGGCTGATCCTCGGCGGCGGCATGGCCAATACATTCCTGCTGGCCGCCGGCCAGGATATCGGCGCCTCGCTGGTCGAGGCTGACATGGTCGACACCGCGCGCGCCATCGCTGAAAAGGCGGCGGCGCATGGCTGTCATATAGACCTGCCGGAGGATTTTCTTGTTGCGCAGAAGCTGGCAGAGGGTGTGCCGCACCGTGTCGCAACGCCTGGTGATGTGTCAGCTGACGAGATGATCCTTGATGCTGGCCCGCGGTCCGTTGCGGCGAGCGTTGCCGGTCTTGCCGGATGCCGGACAATTGTCTGGAACGGACCGATGGGCGCGTTTGAGTTTTCCCCCTTTGACACGGCAACCAACGCGGTGGCCCGCGCTGTGGCCGCGGCCACGCAGGCTGGCCAGACGATGTCCGTCGCCGGGGGAGGCGATACGCTGGCGGCCCTTGCAAATGCAGGGGTCAGCGACCAATTCTCATATGTATCAACTGCCGGCGGCGCCTTTCTGGAATGGCTGGAAGGTCGCGCGTTGCCGGGTGTCGAGGCGCTTCGTCGCCAGACTTAGGTCAATATGAGACCTGTTTCGATATCATCTGTGGAGTGTGAGGAAGTCATGCTGTTTTCGAATCCCTTCAAGGCAAGAATGCCGCTGTTGTCCGAGGCGCTGCCAGGTCGCGAGATGCCGATTTGGGAAGGCGCGCCGCATTGCGTTCTGGGAGGTCCGACAATCGGCCCCTTTGCCGACCATCTTGAGGAAATCCATCTTGGACTTGGATGTTTCTGGGGGGCCGAGCGCCTGTTCTGGAAGCTTGACGGCGTGTTCACCACGGCGGTTGGCTATGCTGGCGGCTTCACCCCCAACCCGACCTATGAGGAAGTCTGTTCGGGGCGCACCGGCCATACCGAGGCGGTGCTGGTGGTGTATGACCCGTCACAGATTTCCCTTGGCCGGATATTGAAGACCTTTTTCGAGGAACATGACCCGACGCAGGGCTATCGGCAGGGTAATGACTTTGGCACGCAGTACCGCTCGGCGATTTTCACAACCTCGGACGAACAGCTGGGTCTCGTCCGCCAGATGGCGAAAGACTATGGTGCGGCGCTGGCGGCGCGCGGCATTGGCGAGGTCACAACCGAAATCGGCCCGGCCGGACCGTTCTATTACGCCGAGGACTATCACCAGCAATATCTTCACAAGGTGCCGAACGGCTATTGCGGTCTCAAGGGTACAGGTGTGGTCTGTGCCGGCCAAGCATGACACATGGGCCGGATTTCTGCATTGACCTTGCCCGGGTGCGGTGCTAGTTATCCCGCTCATTCGAATTAACCGCTTTGTGCCGGAGCCGAACATGAAAGTCGCTAGCTCGCTCAAAACCCTCAAGACGCGCGACCGCAACTGTCAGGTTGTGCGCCGTCGTGGCCGCCTCTATGTGATCAACAAGCGCAACCCGCGCATGAAGGCTCGCCAGGGCTGAACCTGCCCGGACATATCGTGACCGACGGTCGGCATTGCCGGCCGTTTTTCATTTCAGCTCCCGTTTCGATAATTTCTTTGAATGCACCCGTGCGGCAAATCAGCAACGACATGGCGCTGACAGGCCGGTGTGATTAGATGTATAGTGTCGGCCAATGTTCATTATTGACGGACCTCGGCAATGTTGATGCCCGAACCAGATCAGACAGTAATCGACCGACGCGGTGACATCTGCGGCGCGCTGAGGCGTATGCTCCCGGACGGCTGCGTCGTTGATTCGACCGAAAGCATGAAGGCCTTTGATTCCGACGGCCTGTCGGCCTATCGGCAGGTGCCGCTGGCGGTGGTGCTGCCGGAAACCGTCGATCAGATTGCAGCTGTGATGAAATACTGCCATGAGCAGGGGATTAAGGTCGTGCCGCGCGGGGCTGGCACCTCGCTGTCGGGCGGCGCCCTGCCGCTGGCGGATGCGGTTCTGCTGGGGCTTGGCAAATTCAACCGCATTCTCGAGGTGGATTACGCGAATCGCTGTGTCGTTGCGCAGCCTGGC
>SHBC01000048.1 GCA_004213025.1 SAR116 cluster bacterium | reverse complement strand
CCATCGCGGCGGCCTACGGCTTTCATGGTGAGCGGGTGACCCGTACCGATGAATTCGCCGCCGCATATGACCGCGCCTGCGCCGCGCCAGCAGGGGCGATCGTCGAGATTGTCACCGCGACCGAGGCCATTTCGCCGCGCACCACGATCAGCGACCTTCGTGCCGCGGCCGGGGCGTGAGCGGCCAGCCTGAAAGCCGCCCGATCCGCATGATCAATGTCCATGCCGAGGGTGAGCTTGGCTATGTCGTCACCGACGGCCTGCCTGACATTCCGGGCGACACGATTGCCGACAGGCTTGCCGCCTTGAATGCCGGTGATGGCGCGCTTCGCCGACGCCTGATGCTGGCACCGCGCGGCAACCCGGCCTGTTCGGTCAATCTTCTGATGCCGCCCGTGGACCCGCGCGCCGATGCCGCCTTCATCATCATGCAGCCTGACCGCGCGCATGCCAGTTCCGGGTCGAACAGCATCTGCGTGACGACGGCGCTTCTGGAGACCGGCATGGTCGAGATGCGGGAGCCTGAAACAGTGGTGACGCTGGAAACGGCGGCCGGGCTTGTCACGGCCCGCGCCGAATGTCGTGATGGCAAATGCATCCGCGTTCATCTCGACATGGTGCCGGCCTTTGTCGAGGCGCTGGACGTGCCACTGGCGACCGATGATTGGGGCACGGTCACGGCCGATATCTGTTATGGCGGGGTGTTCTACGCGCTGGTCGATGTCGGGCAGGTCGGGCTGACAATCGCGCCGGAGAACGCGGCGCGGCTTGCCGAAATCGGCATGGCGTTGAAGGCGGACTTCAACAATGCCCATGACATCATCCATCCCGAAATTCCGGCGATCACCGGCATCGCCTATGTGATGTTCAGGCAGGTGCTGTCATCAGGTGAGACACGCACCGCCACCATCATGCCGCCAGGCCGGCTCGACCGCAGCCCCTGCGGCACCGGGTCATCGGCGCATCTTGCCGCGCTTCATGCGCGCGGGGGTATCGCGGTTGGCGAGAGCATCATAACACGCTCGGTCATCGATTCACGATTTGAGGTCACGCTGACCGGCGTCAGCGAGGTTGCCGGCCGGCCGGCGGTGCTGCCCCGGATCAGTGGGCGTGGCTGGCGGTTCGGCGAGACGGTGATTGAATCTGATCCTGGTGATATCTTTGCCGACGGCTATGCGGTAAGCGATGTATGGGGACCGCATGCCGGCAGCCTCAACCGGTCCTGACGGCCATGAGGGACGATGACGATTATGACAATCATGAATATGGAATGCACACGGAGCAGGATAGATGAGCACCGATCTCGACATTGATTTTGTCCGCAGCCAGTTTCCCGCCTTTGACGAGCCGTCGCTGGCCGGTCAGGCTTTCTTCGAGAATGCCGGCGGGTCCTACACATGCCGTCAGGTGATCGACCGGCTGCATCGGTTCTATACCCAGCGCAAGGTCCAGCCATATGCCCCCTATGCCGCCAGCCAGGCCGGCGGCGAGGAAATGGACGAGGCGCGCTCACGGCTTGCCGCGATGATGAATGTCGAGACGGACGAGCTCAGCTTCGGACCATCGACAAGCCAGAATACCTATGTGCTGGCACAGGCCTTTGCTGAAACACTCGCCCCGGGCGACGCGGTGATTGTCACCGACCAGGACCATGAGGCCAACAGCGGTGCCTGGCGGCGGCTGGCGGTGCGCGGCATGGAAATCCGTGAATGGCATGTTGATGCCGAGAGCGGTCAGCTCGAGGTCGACCGGCTTGCCGATCTTCTCGATGAGCGTGTGAAACTTGTCTGTTTCCCGCATTGTTCAAACATTGTCGGGCAGGAAAACCCGGTCGCCCGGATCGTGGCGATGGCGCATGATGTTGGCGCGGTGACCTGTGTCGACGGGGTCAGCATGGTGCCGCACGGCTTTCCCGATATCGATTCGCTTGGCACCGACATCTATCTGTTTTCCAGCTACAAGACCTATGGGCCGCATCAGGGGATCATGGTGGTCCGGCATGGCCTTGCCGACAGGCTGGCCAACCAGGCGCATTTCTTCAATGCCGGGTCGCGGACAAAGCGGTTCACGCCGGCCGGCCCGGATCATGCACAGGTCGCGGCAGCCGCCGGCATGGCGGATTATGTCGACGCGCTCTACGAACATCACGCCGGGGCGACTGGTGGCAAAGCCGGCCCGGCGGAACGGGCGCGCATTGTCACCGCGATGCAGCGCTCGCATGAAGACCGGACATTGGCGCCGCTACTGGATTTTCTTGGCAGCCGCAATGATGCGCGCATTCTGGGCAGCGGTGAGCTTGGTGGCGAGACCGGCCGCGTGCCGACGGTGGCGCTTCATACGGCGCGGCCGGCACCGGCCATTGCCGAGGCGCTTGCCGGGCATGGCGTAATGGCCGGAGCTGGCGATTTCTATGCCGTGCGGACCATCGGCGCGATGGGGTGCGATGCCGACGCCGGCGTGCTGCGCCTCAGTTTCGTGCATTACACGACCGATTCCGAAGTCCGGCAGCTCATGGACGGGCTTGATGCCTGCCTATAGGCCCTTCTGAAGCCGGCTGGTCAGGCTTGCCAGCATATCATCACACAGTGCCAGCTGTGCGGCGGTGACGAACTCATCCGGCTTGTGGCCCTGGTCCATCGACCCCGGTCCGCAGACAATTGTCGGGATGCCGAGATCACGCGCGAACAGCCCACCTTCGGTGCCGAAGGCAACCTTGCAGGTGGCGTTGACACCAATCAGTTCACGAAGCAGCGTCACCACATCGGCATCAAGCGCCGTTTCAAGGCCGGGATAGCTGTTGACCACTGTCAGGCTGATATCCGCCGCTGGCGAGGTCTGGCGCGCCGCCGCGATGACCGGCGCAATATCGGTCCGGATGGCCTCGATAATGGCCTGTGGGTCATCATTGGCAAGATTGCGGATCTCGAACTCCACGCGCGCTCCCTGCGGTACGATATTGACCTGTACGCCGCCCTCGATCCGTCCAACATGAAGGGTGCTGTAGGGAATGTTGTAGGCCGCATCATGCTGGCCATTGTCAACGATGTCCTGCTGGCGTCGCCGGATCGCCGCCACCAGATCGCAGGCAAGATGCACCGCATTCACCGCCAGCGGTGCCAGTGATGAATGCGCCGCCATGCCGGTGCAGTCGGCATGCACGACGGTCTTGCCCTTATGGCCGGTGGCAAGTCCCATCTCTGTCGGCTCGCCAACGATACACATGACGGGCCGCACCGGCGCCGCTGCCAGCATGTCGATCATCGAGCGCACGCCAAGGCAGCCAAGCTCCTCATCATAGGACAGTGCAAGATGAAGCGGTGTTGCCAGGCCGCCGCGCGCGGCGGTCTCGAAGGCGTTGATGGCGGCGGCGACAAAGCCCTTCATATCGGCCGTGCCGCGCCCGTAATAACGTCCGTCAGCCTTGGTGCAGGTAAAGGGCGGCACCCGCCATTCCTGGCCATCCACCGGCACCACATCGGTATGCCCCGACAGCATCACGCCGCCAATGTCGCGCGGTCCGGTGGTGGCGAACAGGTTCGCCTTGCCGCCATCCGCGTCGGGGATCACCTGCCAGTCGGCACCAACCGCCTCGAGCCGCGCCGCCACATAGTCGATCAGGTCACGGTTCGGGTCTCGGCTGACGGTGGCAAAGCCGATGAGGTCCTTCAGAATTTCGACGGTGGCTGACATGATGCCCTGCTGGTGGTGGTTTTCGTGATGCCAAAAATATGGCTGGCAAAGCCGGGTCTGTAAACGTATCGTGTCGCCGATCAAATGCGCATATCCTGTGTCTCCTGAAACGTTACTGCGCCTGCACATTCAATGGCTCTGGCCAGGGACAGACTATCGATGATTGATTTCGATGAGGTGATCGACCGCCACGGCACCCATTCCCAGAAATGGGATGATATGGGCCGCTACGGCGTGCCACTGGATACCGGCATTCCGCTCTGGGTGGCCGATATGGATTTCCGCGCCGCGCCGCCGATCAACGCGGCTCTGCAAAGCATGGTCGATCATGGCGTGCATGGCTATTACGGCGACGATTCCACCTTCCGCGCCGCGTTGGCTGCATGGATGAAGCGGCGTCATGACTGGGACATCGAACCTGAATGGGCGTTGCAGACACATGGGCTTGTCAACGCGCTGGCGATGACCATCCAGGCCTGTTCGGCGCCGGGCGAGGGGGTGATCATCTTCTCGCCGGTCTATCACGCCTTTGCCCGCATCATCACAGCCAATGACCGGCGTGTCGTGTCGTCACCGCTGGTCGTTGAGGATAACCGCTTCCATATGGATCTTGGCGCGCTGGAAGACTCTCTCACCGGTGATGAGCGGCTGCTGTTCCTGTGCTCGCCGCATAATCCCGGCGGCCGCGTCTGGCGTGCCGATGAATTGCGCGCGGTGGCCGATCTGTGCGCGCGGCATGACATCATCCTTGTCAGTGACGAGGTGCATCATGATCTGATTATGCCGGGTCATCAGCATCATATCACCGCCAAGGTGGCGCCAGAGGTCAGCGACAGGCTGATTACACTTGTTGCGACAAGCAAGACTTTCAACATTGCCGGTATCGAGACCGGCAGCATGCTGATTTCCAACCCGGTCCTGCGCAAACGCGTGGCGGCGGCCCGCGCCGCGATGTCGATCTCGAACAACCGGTTTGGCATGATCATGGCTGAAGCCGCCTATGCGGCCGGTGATGAATGGCTGGATGCGCTGCTGGCCTATCTTGATGGCAACCGGCAGTTCCTTAATGACTCGATTGCCGGCATTCCCGGCCTGTCGGTGATGAATCTTGAGGCCACCTATCTTGCCTGGGTCGATTTTGCCGGCACCGGCATGAGCCGCGATGAATTCACGTCGCGGCTGACCGCGGCCGGCCTGGCGCCAAGCGAAGGACACAGTTTTGGCCCTGAAGGCGAGCTGTGCATGCGATTCAACATTGCCTGCCGGCGCGCGCTCCTCGCCGAGGCGATGGAGCGGCTTGCCGAGGCCTTTTCAGACCTGCAATAGGCAGTTATGCAGGCAGTCAGGCAGTCAGGCAGTCAGGCAGGCAGTCAGGCAGTCAGTCAGTCAGGCAGTAGACGGTCAGGCGATCTTCAGTTCGAAATCGGCAATTCCGTCAACGCCGCCGGTCAGCACATCACCACGCTGGACCGCGCCGACACCTGCCGGGGTGCCCATGAAGATGACGTCGCCCTCGCGAAGCGTGTACATGGTCGACAGATCGGCGATGATCTCGGGAACCGACCAGACCATCTGCGACAGGTCTGCATCCTGCCTGATCTCGCCATTCTGCTCCAGATGGATGCGGCCACCGCCAACAGACGGCACCTCTTCCATCGGGCGAAGCGGCGTGACGACGGCAGACTGCTCAACATCCTTTGAGGTATCCCACGGACGCCGTGTTTCCTTGGCCTTGTTCTGATGGTCGCGGCGCGTCATGTCGATGCCGGCGGCGCAGCCGAAGATGTGCGACAGCGCATCGGCCTCGGCGATATTGGTGCCACCGCTCTTCAGCGCGAAGACAAGCTCCATCTCGTAATGATAGTTTTCGGTCCGCGGCGCATAGGCAATTTCGCCCTCGGCCATGACGATGGCGGTTGGCGATTTGGTGAAATAGAACGGCGCCTCGCGATCGACCACCGTGCCCATCTCGGTGGCGTGTGCCTCATAGTTCCGCCCGACGCAGAAAATCCGGTTCACCGGATACAGCTTGTCACTGCCAAAGATCGGAATGACGGCGGGGGCGGGAGGCTGGAACAGATAGTTGGTCATGGCGACGTCCTTACAATACAGGGTGCGAGGGCCAGGCCGCGGGGGCCGGGCGGATACGAACTGCGCCCAACCTACCCGAGACTGGCGGGCAGGTGCAACAAAGACCTAGAGCCGGTGGCCGCCGCATGTCACACTGCCGCGCCAACAGGCAGGAAGCCCAGCCTTATGCCCGACCTTATGCCCAATCTTATGCAAGCTGAAATGTGACGATCTTCATGCAGTTTTTCTTTCGCCAGCACAGCCACCGCAACGCCTCGCTGATTGTCTTCCTGTCATCGGGAGTCTGGGGGATCATGTGGTATCCGATGCGTGAGGCCGAAGCGCTCGGCCTTGGGCCTATCTGGGTGCAGGGATTGTTCATGCTGATGCCGGCGCTGGCGCTGCTGCCATTTGCCTTTCGCGCGACGATGGCGGCAAGGCATCACTGGTTGATCTATCTTGCCGCTGGCGGCCTGATCAATGCCGGTTTTACCTGTTTCGGGCTTGGGTTGTTGCTGGCCTCGGTCAGCAAGACGACGGTGCTGTTCTACCTGACGCCTGTATGGGGAACGATCCTTGGCAGGTTCTTTCTTGGCGAACGGCCGGGGTGGCAACGCTGGCTTGCAGTGGCTGCCGCTGTTATCGGCTGCGGCCTTGTCATGCGGCTTGACCCGTGGCGGCTGGCGTTCGAGCCGGCAGATCTTCTTGGCCTGTTCTCGGGCGTGCTGTGGGGTGCCGGCGCCGTTATCCTGCGTCGCTTTCCGGACGCTGATTTCCGCAATATATCGCTTGTTCAATACATTATCGGTGTGGTGCTGGCCGGCCTCCTGATCCTGGTGCTGGAGGTGCCTGTGCCGGCGCCAGCGGCGCTTGTCGCGGCAGCGCCCTGGGCATTCATCTTCGGGGCGTTGTTATTTCTTCCATCGCTCTTGCTGATTTTCAGGGTCAGTCAGTATCTGTCGCCGGGGCTGGTCGGCATCCTGATGCTGTCAGAGATTCTTGTCGCCGCCACCACCGCGGCGCTGTTCCTTGGCGAAAGGCTTGATGCCGCGCAGCTTTTTGGCGTCGGGCTGATCGTGGCGGCCGGGGCGGGGGTCGCGTTTGCCGGCCCGCAGGGCCATCAGGATGACCGGGTTACAGGCTGAAGCGCGAGAAGACCCGCCGTGCGTTATCCTCGAAGATCATCTGTCGCTGCGCGTCGCTGAGGCGCGTGCTGTCATCAATATAACGTTTGGTGTCGTCATAATAATGGCCGCTTCGCGGGTCGATACCGCGAACAGCGCCGATCATCTCCGAGGCGAACAGGATGTTCTCGGTCGGGATCACATCGACAAGAAGGTTGATGCCGTCCTGGTGATAGACGCAGGTATCAAAGAAGATGTTGCCGAGGACGCGTTCGTTCAGATCGCCAAGTCCCATATCCTGCGCCATGCCGCGGAACCGGCCCCAGTGATAGGGAACCGCGCCGCCACCATGCGGGATGATGAACTTGATCTGCGGGAAGTCGGTGAAGACATCCGACATCATGAAATGCACGAAGGCGGTGGTGTCGGCGCCAAGATAGTATGAGCTTGTCGTATGCATGGCCGGATGGCAGGCGCCGCTGACATGGATCATCGCCGGCACGTCCAGCTCGCACATCACCTCATAGAGCGGGTACCAGTATTTGTCGCCAAGCGGCACATCCTTCCAGTAACCGCCTGACGGGTCCGGGTTCAGGTTGCAGCCGATGAATCCCATCTCCTCGACGCAGCGCCGCAGCTCGGCAATGCTGGTCTCGATCGGGGTCTGCGGGCTCTGCGGCAGCTGGCATACAGGCACGAAATTCTTTGGAAACAGGTTGCAGACACGCCGGATCAGGTCGTTGCAATGCTCGGTCCAGGCCTGCGAGGTCGAGGCATTTCCGACATGATGCCCCATCCAGCTGGCACGTGGCGAGAACACGGTCACGTCGGTGCCGCGTTCCTGTTGCACGCGAAGCTGGTTGGTCTCAATGCTCTCGCGGATTTCATCATCGGTGACTGCCAGCACGCCCTTGCCGCTGATATGGTCCGGGTCGGCGGCGACGGCGGCTTTCTGGGCATCGCGCCAGTCGGCAACGCCGGGGGGTGTGGTGGTGTAATGGCCGTGGCAATCAATGATCATGGCGTTGTCTCCCCAGGAATAGGTCTTCTGAACCAGCTCTTTATGCGGCGCTCAGCTGCTGAACTGACGCTCGATGATATCCATCACCTGCATCGCCGGAAGGCATTGCGCCAGACTGGAATTCGGCTCGCGGCCCTCACGAATGGCGGCGATGAATTCGCGGTCGATCAGTTCGATGCCGTTTGTCGAGACATCGACCTTGCTGACATCGATCTGGTTTTCATGGCCGTCATACAAATCGTCATAGCGGGCGATATAGGTGTTGTTGT
>SHBC01000047.1 GCA_004213025.1 SAR116 cluster bacterium | reverse complement strand
TGGCGGCCGAAATCATCGACAATTCGATGGATGAGGCGGTGGCCGGCCATGCCAGCCGGATCGATTTCCATCTCGAGGCGCGCGACAGGCTGACGATCCGTGACAATGGCCGCGGCATGCCGGTTGGCGAACATCCGAAATTCCCCGGCAAGTCGGCGGTCGAGGTGATCCTGACGACGCTTCATGCCGGCGGCAAGTTCTCGGGCAAGGCCTATGCCACCTCGGGCGGGCTGCACGGGGTCGGCGCGTCGGTGGTGAACGCGCTGTCATCCGCGCTGCATGTCGAGATCGCGCGCGAGAAAAAGCTGTATCAGCAGAGCTTTTCGCGCGGCCTGCCGACCGGACCGCTGGCCGAGATGGGCGCGGCACCGAACCGGCGCGGCACCGCCGTAACCTTTACCCCCGATCCCGAGATTTTCGGCGAGAAACCCTTTTTCCGGCCAGCCACCCTGTACCGGATGGCGCGTTCAAAGGCGTATCTGTTCGCCGGTGTCGAAATCCGCTGGCGGTGCGATCCGTCGCTGCTGGCGAATGACGATCCGGTGCCGGCCGAGGCGACGCTGCATTATCCCGGCGGACTGGCCGATTTCCTGACCGATGCCACCAGCGACACGGCGCTGCTGATCTCCACCCCCTTCGCCACAGTGGTCGAACTTGACGGCCAGAAATTCGAATGGGCGATCACCTGGCTTGGCGCCGGCGAGGACGGGTTTTTCCATTCCTATTGCAACACCGTGCCGACGCCGTCCGGCGGCACGCACGAAGCCGGCTTCCGGCAGGCCATCACCCGCGCGCTGCGAAGCTTTGGCGATCTTGCCGGCAACCGCAAGGCCGCCGACATCACCGCCGATGATGTATTTGCCGGCACCGCGGTGATGCTGTCGGTATTCCTTCGCGACCCGCAATTCCAGGGCCAGACAAAGGACCGGCTTGTTTCGGGCGATGCCACAAAGCTGACCGAACAGGCGGCGCGCGACAGGTTCGAGCAATGGCTGTCGGCCGATGCGGCGCGGGCGCAGTTCCTGCTGGATGCCGCCATCGAACGCGCCGAGGACCGCAAGCGGCGCAAGAAGGAACGCGAGGTGGCGCGCAAGTCGGCGACGCGGCGGCTGCGCCTTCCCGGCAAGCTTGCCGACTGCACGGCGAATGACACCGATGTGACCGAGCTGTTCCTTGTCGAGGGGGATTCGGCCGGTGGCTCGGCAAAGCAGGCGCGCAACCGCAAGACCCAGGCGGTACTGCCACTTCGCGGCAAGATCCTGAACGTTGCCAGCGCCAGCACCGAAAAGCTTGGCGCCAACCAGGAGCTGTCGGATCTTGCGCTGGCGCTTGGTGTGCGGCCCGGCAAGGATTTCCGGATCGACGATCTGCGCTATGGCCGGATCATCATCATGACCGATGCCGATGTCGACGGGGCGCATATCGCGGCGCTGCTGATGACCTATTTCTATCGCGAGATGCCGGCGCTGATCGAGGCGGGACGCCTGTTCCTGGCACAGCCGCCGCTCTATCGAATGACGCAGGGCGGCACCACGCTCTACGCGCTTGACGACGCGCAGCGCGAGAAGCTTGCCGAGAGCGGCTTTGACAAGCGCGGCAAGATCGAGATCAGCCGCTTCAAGGGGCTTGGCGAGATGCCACCGGGACAGCTGAAGGAAACAACGATGAACCCGGCAAGCCGCCGGTTGCTGAGGGTCGACCTGCCGCGCCGCGACAGCTCCGGCGCTGATGCCCGCCGCGGTGTTGACCAGCTTGTCTCGACACTGATGGGCAAGAAGGCCGAATTGCGCTTCGGCTATATCCGCGATCATGCTGAAGAGGTTCTTGCCGACCTCGACGTCTAGCGCCTAGACACCCAGGTCCGCCAGAAACCTGTTCAGATGCGCGGTGACAGCGTCCGGCGCCTCCATCGTCGACAGATGACCGACATCATCGAGGATCACAAGCTCCGCCTGCGGGGCGAGTGCCGCCATCTGGCGCGAGATATCCGGCGGCGTCAGCGTATCGAGGCTGCCGCACAGCACCAGTGCCGGCACCGCCAGCCCGCGCAGCGTATCACTCTGGTCACGACGGTTCAGGATGGCCTGCTGCTGCCGTATGAAATTCTCGCGTCCCACCGCTTCGGCCATGGCGATCACCCGCGCCACCAGCGCCTCATCCTCCATCGCACCCGGCGACAGGAAGCTTTTCATCAGATGCCGCGTCACGCCGCGGAACCTGTCACTCTTCGCCATGTCTATGGTCGCCAGGCGCTGCTGGCGCCGCTCGGGGGTATCGGTGCCATAGGCGGTGTTAAGAAGCGCCAACCCGGCAAGCCGGTCCGGTGCCTGCCGCGCCATCTCCAGCGCCACATACCCGCCCATCGACAATCCGACGGGCACCACTGGTCCCTCGACACGCGACAGGGCCGCTGCCGCCATATCGGCAAGACTGTCACGGCCTAGCGTATCGGCAATCACCGGCGCGACAGGATGATCGAGGCCGGCGCTCTGCGCGGCGAACAGATCGGCCGTGCAGACAAGACCGGGAATGAAAATCGGCGTTGGGAATGATGACATCAGGGGAACCCCGCCAGCGCTTTCGGGGCGCGGCCGCAATATGATTGACCTTTGCACGTTAAGTCTGTATGACCTGACAACAGAATAGCCCAGCGCAAGACCGCCGATCAACACAACGAAACCGTTCAGTGTATATCGATATAGGGCTTCTCTCCCGTGCACATTGATAGACACATTAACAGTCACGGTCATAAACACCGTCATAAACACGTTGCCAAAGGACGCTCCCGTTGAATTTTTCTGATCTTGGCCTTTGCCCAGAGCTAAGCCAGGCTGTTGCCGACCTCGGCTACACAGCCCCCACTCCGATCCAGGAAAAATCCATTCCCTATGTGTTGATGGGGCGCGATATCCTTGGCTCGGCGCAGACCGGAACCGGCAAGACGGCGTCCTTTACGCTGCCGATGATCGAAATCCTCGCCGCCGGACGTGCCAAGGCGCGGCTGCCACGATCGCTGATCCTGGCGCCAACCCGCGAACTGGCCGCCCAGGTGGCCGACTCCTTTGAAAAATTCAGCACCTATCACAAGCTGTCGATGGCGCTGCTTATCGGCGGTGTCAGCTTTGCCGACCAGAACGCCGCCCTCAGCAAGGGTGTCGATGTGCTGATCGCCACACCGGGCCGGCTGCTTGATCATTTCGAGCGCGGCAAGGTGCTTCTCACCGATGTGAAAATTCTTGTCATCGACGAGGCCGACCGCATGCTCGATATGGGTTTCATCCCCGATGTCGAGCGCATTGTCGGGCTGCTGCCGCCGCTTCGCCAGACGCTGTTCTTCTCAGCCACCCTGTCGGATGACATCAAGAAGCTGAGCGACAAGTTCGTCTCCAACCCGAAGGTGATCGAAGTGGCGCCGCCGGCATCAACCGCGGACACCGTCGCCCAGCACCTGACTTGGACCAGCCCGCGCGGCAAGCGCGAGGCGCTACGTGACCTGCTTCGCAGCGAAGATGTGAAAAACGCAGTGATTTTCTGCAACCGAAAGCGCGATATCAGCACGCTTGTCACCTCGCTGAAACAGCATAAGTTCGACGCCGTCGCCCTGCATGGCGACATGACCCAGTCGGCACGGCTGGAAGCGCTGCAGAAATTCAAGGATGGCGAAGTGCCGCTGATGATCGCCTCCGACGTGGCGGCGCGCGGGCTCGACATCGTCGGCCTCAGCCATGTGTTCAATTTCGACGTTCCCGGCAATGCCGAGGATTATGTCCACCGCATCGGCCGCACCGGCCGGGCCGGCAAATCGGGCCGGGCCTTCACCATCGCCGCCGGCGAGGATGACCGTAAATATGTCGGGGCCATCGAAAGGCTGATCGGCAAGGCAATCCCGCTGGTCGAGGGCGGCGAGGCTGCACCCACGAAGTCAGCCGGCAAAAAGACCGGCAATACAGACAAGCCCCAGAAGGCGGACAAGTCCCAGAAAGCGGACAAGAAGGCCGACAAGAAGACAGACAGTCAGGCCGACCAGAAGCCGGAGGCAAAATCCGACAAGACGTCTGAAACCAAGCCCGATAACAGATCCGAAGGCCGGGGGCGCGGCAGATCACGTCGCGGCAAGGAAACGCATGCTGGCGAGTTGCCGGCACCGCCGGACTGCAAGGGCGATACGCTGCATGACACGGGGCACGTCCCCGCCTTCCTGCTGCGCTAGACGACCCAGTACCCGACAGCCAGCCCCCGAAAGCCAACCCCCGACCTACAGGCAGACCCCGACAGACGCCCTACAGCGCCTTGTCGACAACCTCTTTCAGATCATTCGAGCCTGCGCCAGCCTTGATGGTGGCAAGCGCCGCGCGCATCAATTTCTGACGCGGCTCATCATAATTCGCCATCCGCGTCATCGGCAGCGCCATACGCGCCGCAATCTGCGGGTTGCGCGTATCGATCTCGACAAGACGCTCCGCCATATAGCTGTATCCGGACCCGTCACCAGCGTGAAAGCCCGGCGTGTTACCAACCATGAAGGCACCAAGAACGGCGCGAATCTTGTTCGGGTTTTTGGCATCGAACCCCGGATGCCGCATCAACTCATCCAGCCTGTCCAGCGTGCCGCCAACCGATGACATGGATTCCATCTGGAACCATTTCTCCATCACCAGTGAATCCGCCTGCCAGCGGTCATGAAACACCTGCAGCGCCCGCGCGCGCGCCGGATCGTCACTGTGAATCAGCGCTTTCAGCCCGCCTTGCGAGATCGTCATATTGGGATCCGATACCATGCTTTCGGCGGCTGTCACCGCGCCCGCATCGCCAGCCGCCACACCAAGCTCGACAAGCTGTGTCAGCAGGGACCTGCCACCGGCACTGCCGGCCATACTGGTATGGGAGGCAATCGCCACGCCAATCTCCGGCGCCAGCGCCCGCCCCAGGGCAGCGAGCAATCCGCGGCGCGCAGCGAACAGCGCGACCGGGTCAGCCGGGGTCCGCGCCGCCTCAAGAACCGCAATTCCCGGGAGACGCAGCGTGCCGGCCTTGAATTCGTCGAGAAGACCGTCATCGCCAAGAATACGTCGATAGCCGGCGGCAAGCGGCTCTACCGCCACCGCCTCATCCGCCGCCAGCGACAGAATGGCCCCGGTGGCGAGTTTCTGCGCGGAATCCCAGCGGTTGAACAGATCACTGTCATGCGCCATCAGATGCAGACGTTCATCATCGCTCAGATCATCGACAAGCCGCACCGGGGCCGAAAAGCCGCGCAACACGCTTGGCGTGATCGTGCCAGGTGCGGCAGCACCGGCGTCACCGGCGTCACCTGAAAACCGGAACGCCGCCTCGGCACCTTCAAACAGCAGCACATGCTCATCACGCGCCTCGTTCTCGCCGTCCCGGCGCAGTTTCACCGGCCGACCGTCATCGCCGATGAAACCAAGCCGAACCGGCACCGGCAACGGGTCACGCGGGGTCTCGGCGGCGGTTTCCGGCGTCGTCTGCGCGAGGCGCAGCGTCATCCCGCCGGCATCGCTCTGGCGCGACACGGTAAGGGTCGGCGTGCCAGCCTGGCTGTACCAGCCAGCGAAGACAGACATGTCGCGATCATTGGCATCGGCAAGCGCGGCGACAAAATCATCACAGGTCACGGCGGCGCCGTCATGGCGTTCGAAATACAGATCCATGCCGCGGCGGAATCCCTCACGTCCGAGATAGCCCGCCATCATGCGGATCACCTCGGCCCCCTTTTCATAGACGGTGGGTGTGTAGAAATTATTGATCTCGCGATAGGATTCCGGACGGATGGGGTGCGCTGTCGGGCTGGCATCCTCGGGGAACTGCGCAGCCCGCAGCAGGCTGACATCGCCGGCGCGCTGCACACCTTCATCATGCATATCGGCCGAGAAACACTGGTCGCGATAGACTGTCAGCCCTTCCTTCAGGGTCAGCTGGAACCAGTCGCGGCAGGTCACGCGGTTGCCTGTCCAATTGTGGAAATATTCATGCGCGACAATGGATTCCACCCTGTCGAGATCCTCATCAGTCGCGGTCGACGGATCGGCAAGCACGAACTTGCTGTTGAAGATGTTGAGTCCCTTGTTCTCCATCGCCCCCATGTTGAAATGGCTGACAGCGACGATCTGGAACAGATCGAGGTCATATTCCAACCCATAGGTGTCCTCATCCCACTTCATCGACCGTTTCAGCGATTCCATGGCATGGCCGGTCAGATGCGTGTTGCCCTTTTCAACATAGATGTGAAGGTCGACATCGCGGCCCGAGGCGGTGGTGAAACTGTCGGCGGCAAGGTCAAGGTCGCCGACGACACAGGCAAACAGATAGCTTGGTTTCGGATGCGGGTCGTGCCACAGCGCATAATGCCGATCATCGCCAACCTCGCCGGTCTCGACGAGGTTGCCATTCGACAGAAGCTGCGGAAATTGCCGCCCCGCCTCGATGCGCACGGTAAAGACTGTCATCACATCCGGGCGGTCAGGGAAAAAGCCGATGCGGCGGAATCCCTCCGGTTCACACTGGGTGCAATACATGCCGCCCGACAGATAGAGCCCCTCAAGCGCGGTGTTGCTTTCAGGATGACATTCGGCGCGGGTGCGGACGACACATTTCGCCGGCAGGCCTTCAAGGCTCAGCCCGGCCTCGGTTATTGGCCAGTCCGCCTCGTCAAGGATGCGGCCATCAATGCTGAGTTCATGCAGCGTCAGGTCACGCCCGTTCAGCAGAAAGGCATCATCGCCGACACGTTCAAGCTCCAGCGTCGTCGTCACAAGGGTGCGGTCTTCAAAGATTGAGATGTCGAGACCGGCCGAGATTACCTTACAGGCGGCCGGCCGGTAGTCAGCACGATATTTCAGCATTGGGGGACACTCCGGCCCGGCGCACGAAATCCTGCGTGACCGGGCGGTCTGGATTAACGACTGTCGCGCGAGGTGGTGTAGGCTTCCTCGCAATGTTCCAGGCAATAGGGCTTTCCGGGAACAACCCGGGCGCCGCAGAAAGTGAAGCCGCTGAGCTTTGGATCGCCCGTCGGCCAGCAGCATTTGCTGCGCGACCATTGCAGTTTCCGCAATTCAAGCCGCAAGGGCAGATTGACAGGCTCAGCCGGGGGTTTCGGCTTTGCCGGCTTTTTCACTTCGGCGGATGTCTTTGAAATCGGTGATGGCCGTTTCGGCAGCCCCATCCGGTGCGCCTTGCCGGCAATGGCGTTGCGCGATACGCCAAGCGCATCACCAATCTGCGAAATCGAAAGCCCGTCATCCCACAGCTTGCGAAGCTGTGCCAGCCTTTCGTCGGTCCACGCATTGTCAGTCATGCTACCCTCAATCGCTACCACGCCAAAGGCGCCGCCGCGGCCCTGAAAAAACGCCGCCCCATTACCACCTCGGCAATGCCTCAACATATAGTGTCAGGGGCGCATAAACTCAATCAACAATTGGCCGCGCCGCCCCTGTCGCACCACCTCAGAGCGCGCCGATGAAACTGCCGATCAGCTCGACCTGATAATCAAGCATATGGCGGCCATAATGAGTTTGCAGCCCGCGCGCCTCGGCCTCGGCAAGCCAGGCGGTGCGTTCAGGCACCATGATGATCTCGGCGATCAGCGTATCCGTCCCGACAGCGTCAAGCGCCAGCGGCAGATCCTCACCATCATGCAGCCCGAGGCTGGTGGTATTGACGATCATGTCAACATCACCTCCATCATGGTCCGGCGTGCTGACGGCCTGCCGGTGACCACTGAGCCTCTCCAGCTCCTTGGTAATGGCAATGGCCTTGTCCGGTGTTCTGTTGCGGATCATGAGGCTGTCAACACCGGCATCGCACAGGGCCAGCCCAATGGCGCGGGCGGCCCCACCTGCCCCGACCATCAGCACCGTCTTGCCGGCCGGGTCATGGCCATTCTGAATTAACCCCTCAACAAAACCCGCCCCGTCGAAATTGTCGCCATGGATCGTGCCGTCAGGATCAAAGCGCACGGCGTTCACGGCGCCGGTCAGCTGTGCCGTCGGACCAAGCGTGTCGCACAGTTTCGCCATTTCCATCTTGTGCGGGATGGTCACCGCCATGCCGCCAAAATTACGGATGCCGCGCAACCCGTCTATCACCGCTTCAAATGCCTGCGGCGGCGCTGTGATCGGCACCATCATATGGTCAAGCCCGCGCTCGGCAAATAGC
>SHBC01000046.1 GCA_004213025.1 SAR116 cluster bacterium | reverse complement strand
GGATATCGCCGCGGTGATGGCGGTAGCGATGTTCGCCAACCTTGTTGTCGCCGGTCTCAGCGGCACGCTGGTGCCGCTTGGCCTGGTGCGTGTCG
Source organism: SAR116 cluster bacterium (assembly GCA_004213025.1). The sequence continues at coordinate 8,132 of SHBC01000046.1, read as the reverse complement.
GCGTCGATCCGGCGGTGGCATCAAGCGTTTTCATCACGACAATCACCGATGTTGTCGGTTTTTTCGTGTTTCTCGGGCTGGCCGCCCTATATTTAATCCCATAACGCATCTGTTTTCATAACACCTTACTCACCGCCTGGCGGTGGTCTGTTGCGCAGGGATGATCCGGCATGACCGTGCATCTGAAGAAATTGTCTGTTGGATCGGAATCGCTTGCCAGCTTGCGGCAGTGGCAGGTGATGCGGTGTGAGGCCGGGCAGGAGCTGATGCATGTCACCCGCAACACGCCGCGCCGTGCCGAAGAGGTGCTTGATGGCGGCAGCATGTTCTGGGTCATCAAGGGCGTGATGTGCGCTCGCCAGCCAATTCGTGAGTTGCGCAGCATGCAGCGCGCCGATGGCAAGCCGGCATGTGGCATCGTGCTGGCGCCTGAACTTTTCGCGGTCGAGCCGAAACGGGTACGGATTTTCCAGGGGTGGCGCTATCTGGAAGCCAAGGACGCGCCGGTAGACCTGCCGGTCACCGATGAGGGCGATGAAACGATGCCGCCCGAACTGGTCGCCGAGCTTCGCGAGCTCGGTCTCCTGTAGGTGGGCCTGCTGTCGTTGGCGCTGCCGAAGTTGGGCCGGCTCTAGCTGGCTTCCTTGGCGAAGGTCACCGCGAACATCGGGTTGCCGTCAAACAGCACCTCGCGCTTCGGGCCGTTCATCCGCTCGAACCGCTGCATGCTGATCGGGCCTACCATGCGATAGCCCTCCGATGCGAGATTACGGCGGTGAAACTCGAGTGCCGCAGCTTCGAAACTTTCGGCGATGATGGTGATGCGGTCGTCTTCGCTCATGGTCGTCCCCTTGGTGGAGTTGTCTGGTTCCACGCGCCGAATATGGCAGAGCAAAACCGGTTTGTCAGTCCCTTTGTCACAGGTGATGGCAGACGAATCGTCAGTTGCGGCGGCGCCAGTCCCAGGGCGGCTCGAATTCGCCCGACCACAGGCCGCGCCCATCTTCGCGCGCGGTGGTCTCGGCGGCGACATAATCGGTGCTGTAGCGGCGATAGGCGAGGGCAAGGCCGCTGGCAACAAGATGTTCGGCGATATCGGTCCCGCCGGCAAAGCAGCGCATGATCAGCCTGCCATAGCGATCAACATCCATCAGGACACAGCGAAGCGGCGTTGTCGTGGCGATCTCTGCCATCGCGTCACGGGCGGCGCGGCCGCAAGGCCAGCTTGCCCCGGAATTGTCGGTGCAGGTCTGTTTCAACTCCGGCGCATCAATGCCGTGAAGGCGGATCTTCAGCGGACCACTGCGCAGGGAATCGCCGTCGCTGACTTTCGTCACGTTGATTTCACCCTGCAGCGAGAATGGCCTGTCACTTGCGGCAACAGGGTTCAGGGCCGCCTGCAGCAGCAGAAGGGCGGTGATGATCAAGGCCGGTTTTTTCATAAGAAAAAACTAATGTAATGAGCGCATGCCATCCAGAGATAAAAGCAGAACCGCTTTCATCGCGCGTCCTGCCAAGGGATTGTCTTAAAGGGTTGGTTGATAAAGGGCCGGCGTCAGTCGGTGTAAGGACGTCAGTCGATATAGGGATTGTCGCGGAACGGGTCGTCTTCCTCGGCCTCTTCGTCGCTGCCGGGAATCCATTCCGCCTCCGGGTTCAGGGTGGCGGCGATGGCGCTGGAGGATTCGGGGATGGCGACGAACGTACCCTGTGCCAGGTTCGGTACGGCGGCGCGGCGCGTCATCCGGAACAGGGCGAAGCTGGCGGTCAACAGCTGGATGACCGTCACCAGGATGAAGAAGCTGGCAACGCCGAAATATTCCAGCGATAACGCCGCCAGCGGCGATCCAAGGACCGCGCCGGCACCACTGATCATGACAAGGCCCGATGCGGCGGCCACCATCTGGCTTGGTGTCAGAAAGTCGTTCGCATGCGCGATGAACAGCGAATAGAGCGGGAACAGCGATCCGCCATAGACAAGCATGCAGACAAGCAACAGCGCGAAGTCGGCGCGCCCGAACATGGCTGCCATCGCCGCCGCGCCGCCGCCGATCAGGGCAACGCCGAAGATCACCATCCGGCGGTCAAATCTGTCTGACAGCCGTCCCACCGGATATTGCAGCAGCAATGCCCCGATCACCGGCGCCGTCATGAAATAGCCAACCTCGGCATTGTCCATCCCGATTGACAGCCCGTAAACGGCACCCATGCCGAACAGCACCGCGACAGCCGTCCCATTGAGGCCCAGCCCGACAACGGCCAATGGCGAGACCTGCACAAGGCGGCGCAGGCTCATCCGCTCCGGCTCCTCGAAGGCAGGCGCCGTGCCGACCGACAGCAGCACCGGCACGACGGCGATCGACACCAGTACCGAGGCAAGAAGGAACAGGCCGATACTGTTTTCACCGCCGACGCCGATCAGCAGCTGGCCCGTGGCAAGGCCGCCCATCGAGACGATCATGTAGAGCGACAGCATCTGGCCCCGCGTCTCGTTGGTCGACTGGTCGTTCAGCCAGCTTTCGCAGACGATATACATGCCGGCAAAGCAGAAACCGGTGAGCAGGCGCATCAGCGCCCAGACCACCGGATTGGCAAGCGCCGCCACGACCAGCACCGCGGCCGAGGCAAGCGCCGCCATGGCGCCGAAGACACGCACATGCCCGACATTGTCAAGAAGTCGTGGCACCAGAAGCGAGCCGCAGAAGATGCCAAGGAAATAGCCGGCCATCACAAAGCCCGTGGTGATCTTGGAGAACCCGGCCTCGGTCGCCTCGGTGCCGAGCAGAACGACCTGCAGCCCGTTGCCCGACATGATCAGCAACAGGCCGAAAAACAGCGTCCAGGATGCCAAGGCGGATCTCAGCATGGCGGATCAACAGGTCCCCGTTCAGGTGCCGGACCGGATACATCAAACGTGCCTGACACCGGTTTCAAAAATGTGATGGAATATCATCCAGCGGCCGTGGCCGCATTCGCTCTCTTTGCGACCAAAAATTTGCTGCGTCTGTCCAGAAAATCCCGAAATCGGGTCGTTTTAAAGACAGAGGGTCGAATTTTCGGAATCTCAGGGAATATCAGTCTGATGGCGCCGGAAAAAGCCTGTCGAACAGCGCTTCTATCTGGGTCTGGTGGCCGGCAATGCGCCCCCGCAGCGACTCGATATCGGGACTGTCGCAGGCGGTGCATATGAACTGCCTTGCGGAGGCCGACAGTGCCGCCGGATCCGTCGCGCTGGTGCCGACCACGAACCGCAGCGCGTGATGCAGATCGGCATAGAGGCTTTCCGCCGCGACAAGCGCCTCGGCATCGTCATGCGTTATCCGGCCGGCCTCGACAAGCCGGTTGAGGATGCCGTCCGCCGGCAACGCCCTGTTGCTGAACAGATCGGCGTTCAACAGCCGCAATGCCTGGACCAGAAGGTCAAGCTCGCTGATGCCGCCGGGGCGCTTTCGAAGCTGCCATTCGTCGGCCTCACCATAACTGGCGCGAATCCGCCGCCGCATGTCGTGGAGCGGCGGGGTGATGGTCGCAAGTGGCAGCGGGGTGGTGCGTGCCGCCGCCAGACTGTCGATCACCACAGCCCCGCACGCCGCCGCCGGGGTGACCAGCCTTGCCTTGCCAAGCGCCAGCTTTTCCCACAGCCAGGCTTCATCACGGTAATAGGCCGTCAGCCGCGCCAGCGACGGGGCAAGCCCGGATTTCTCGCCATCCGGGCGGAGCCGCAGATCAATCGCGAACAGCTTGCCTTCGCCTGTCGCCCCGCCTAGCCAGTTTGCCAAGGTTTGCGCCAGCCTGGTGAAATAGCTGCTGGCACCAAGACTGCGGCGGCCATCATCAATGCCGGTTGAGGCTGCCCCCGCCGGCGCGTCCCAGACAAAGACAAGGTCGAGGTCGGATGTCGCTGTCAGATCGCCAAGTCCGAGCCGCCCCATGGCAAGAACCGCAAGGTCGCCGTCGATGGTCCCATGACGGCGCTGCATGTCGGTGATAGCCAGATCCCGGATGATGCGGATGGCGGCCTCGGCGATATCGGCAAGCGCGGCGCCGAGTGCCCGCCGGTCGGCAACACCGCTGAGATGCTGTACCTCGGCGCGAAACTGCCGTTCACGGGTGACGCGCGTCACCGTATCGAGTGCCAGTTCGGTTGGCTGGTCGGCGATCAAGGCGCGAAGCTCGGACTCAAGCTCGTCGGCTGCGGGAAGCGGTTCGAAGAAGGCGGCGAACAGCACCAGGTCGAACAGCATCGGATGGCGCCGCAGCCTGTCGCCAAGGCGTGGCGAGAGAACAAGAATATCACCAAGAAGCCGTGTCAGGTCGCGATTATGATCCAACAGCGAGAATATCTGCACGCTTGCCGGCAGGCCCTCAACAAAACCGGCGAAGGCGGCAAAGGCCGTGTCGGGGTCCTGCGCGCCTGACAGGTGGGAGATCATCGGCGGCATGATCCGCGACAGCAGGGTGCGGGCCCGCTCGCCACGGGTGGCGGCAATCCTGCCGGCCATCCAGCCTGACAGGACAGCGGCGATGTCAGCCGGGCGCCGGAAGCCATGCGAGTCCAGCCAGTCTGCCAACCTGTCCTCATCGTCAAACAACGGCGCGTCGTCTGATTTGTCCTCGGAGGATTTCAGGGTGTCGCCCCCGGAACCGTCGGCGATCTCCTCAAACAGCCTGTGCGATGTGTTGGCCGCAACCTCGTCAAGAACGTGCCTCAGCGCGGCAAGAAAACCGTCGGTCCCGTCATGGCCCATGAACCGCGCCACCTCGCCAATGCCGTCCATCGTTCGCGGCAGGGCATGCGTCTGCGCGTCGCCAAGCATTTGCAGGCGATGTTCGGCGCGGCGCAGCGCCAGATAGAGGACAGCAAGCCGCTCGCACTGATCCGGCGTGATCCAACCTTCCGCCGCCAGCGCCTGAAGTGCCGGTAAGGTACTGCTGGCGCGAAGCAACGGGAACCTGCCGCCGCCGACAAGCTGCAACACATGCGTCAGGAATTCGATGCTGCGGATGCCGTTCGGGCCGGTCTTCAGGTTATAGCCTTCCCAGCCCAGGCCAGCCGCCGGGCGGCGCAGCATCATCTTCATATCATCCATGACCGTGTAATCCAGCGTCCGCCGCCAGATGAAAGGCTGGATGTCGGCCAGAAAACTCTGCCCCATCTCAAGATCGCCGGCGATCGGACGGGCGCGGATGAAGGCGGCGCGTTCCCATGTCCGCGCGATGGATTCGTAATAGCCAATGGCCGCCTCGCGCTGGATACTGACGGCGGTGGCACCGGGATCGGGGCGAAGCCGCAGATCGACCCGCCAGCCGATGCCGTCGCGTGTGGCGGCTGACAGCATCCTGACAAGCGTGCGCGCCATTTCGACATAGAAACGCTGGCTTGTGTCGCGATCGACCAGCGGGTTGTCGATGGGGTCGTGAAGCACAACAAGGTCGATATCCGAAGAGTAGTTCAGCTCGCCGGCGCCAAGCTTGCCAAGCGCCAGCACGCTCCACCCGCACCCCGCACCCCCATTCTGAGCCAGCATATCGGCATCGACGATCTGCCCGCGCCGCGCGGCCTCGCGGAACAGCCAGGTGACGGCGCTGCGCACCGCGGCGTCGGCAGCGTCACTAAGCCAGCGCATCTGCGTCTCGACATCATCGCATCCGGCCATGTCGGCAAGCGCCACACACAGCGCGCTTCGCTGGCGAAGGCGGCGCAGCGCGGTCATCATCTGCTGTTCATTGGCGAAGGTTGTGGCATCACGCTCACAGGCCTCGATGGCAGCGCTGATTTCCGCCGCGCCGCCACCGCCAGGAACGGCGGCGAGAAGGTCGGGGTGCGCGCGGGCCAATGTCTGCAGATGCTGGGAATGCGCAAATATGGCGGCAAGCTGCGCCGGCTTCAGTGGGCCGTCAGGCGCGTGCTGGTGCGCCCATTCGGTCAGTTCGGGGAGGATGGCGGCATGGCTGGCGAGCGGCAAGGCGGGGCCGGCAACGGGCGGCAATGTGCGCGGTGTCTCAGTCATCAGCGCCAGAATAACCAAAGCAATATGATTGGCAAAATGTGGGTGACCGTTCTGCTGTCATCCAGTGACATCCCTCAGGCGGCGAGGATCGGTCCGCCGTCACGCACCCGTCGCATGGCCCGCTGCATACGAAGGCTGAGAAGCAGCGCCGCCACCGTCAGTCCCAGCGCCAAGCCGCCCCATACGCCCGTCGGGCCCATGCCGAAGGTGAAGCCGAACACGGCGCCGGCGCCAACACCGGTGATCCAGAAACTGGCGATGGCGATGGTCCCCGGCATGCGCGTGTCGTTGAGTCCGCGCAGAACCGACATGGCGATGGCCTGTAGCCCGTCCGGCACCTGGAACAGTGCCGTCAGCAGCATCATTGGCAGGGCCAGCGCCATCACCTCGCCGAACATGGCATCACCGCTGTCAAGGAAGATGCCGACAAGGGTTCGCGGCCAGAGCAGCAGGATCAGCGTTGTGCCGAGGGTCGCCGCGATGCCGAGCCAGAAGCTGGCACCGGCGCTTCGCGACAGATTCAAACGATCCCCGGCACCGGCGAAATTGCCGATGCGAATGGTGCTGGCCTGCGCGATGGCGATCGGCACCATGAAGAATACCGCCGCAAGCTGGTTGGTGATCGCCGCCGCGGCAAGGCCGGCGGTGCTGAACAGACCGATGAGGAAGGTCACGGCGATGAACATGCCAGCCTCGGCGACGATGGTCAGGCCAATCGGCACACCGATGCGAAGCAACCTGACGGTCAGCCCCCAATCCATCACCCACAGCCGCCGGAACGGGCTGCCATTCCGGAAGGGCGGCACCATGGCGATATAGGCAATCAGCCCGGCGCACAGCAGCACATAGACAATCGAGGTTGCCAACGCCACGCCGGCAAGGCCCATCACGGGGAACGGGCCGATGCCGGACACGAAGGCCTCATTCAGACCGACATTGGCGGCAAGCGCCAACAGCACCGCGATCACCTGCGGCAACGGTCGCTGGTGCGAAATAATATACTGCCGCAGAACGAAGGACAGGAACATGAACGGCATGCCGAAACTCGACCAGATCAGGAACGGCTCGCCTATCCGCGCCAGGTCCGGATCCTGTCCCAGCGCGACCAGCACCTCTTCGCCGACAAACAACAGTGGCACCGCAATCATGCCAAGCGTGAAGGCGACCGCCATGCCCTGGCGAAAGGCACGGCGGACCTGACGTTCATCACCGGAACCAATGCCCTGTGCCACCAGCGGGCCGACGGCAAGCGAAATGCCGAGGGCAAGGAAATAGAGCGGCTGGTAATAGCGTGACGCCAACGCGCCGGCGGCAAGGCTGACACTGTCGATCTGCCCCATCGCGATGGTATCGCTGGTCCAGATGCCAATGGTCGCAAGCTGCCCGATGACCAGTGGCGCCGCAAGCCGCGCATTCCAGCGCAGATGGTCACGCCAGCTCTGCGCGTGACGGCTGGGATCGGGGTGGGTCATGGGATCCTCTGAGGACAGCCGATAAGACAGCCTGGAAGGCCGGGCGGAATGCCGACATGTCAAAATGCGTCCAACTGTGGTATCGCGTAGGTTATTGTGGTGCAAGGATTTTGACGGGCCATCCCGTCATGGAAGCGGGATATGCCAAGGAAGCCAGCCGGACGAACGTCGACACGCGGTCCCTCGGGGCGCAGCTATCGCAATGATACGGGCCTGACTCGCAAGCCGAAAAAGATGCGCGGTCGCAAACCGTCCTCGCAGCGCTGGTTGACGCGGCAGTTGAACGACCCGTTCGTCGCGCAGGCGAAATCGCGCGGGTTCCGGTCGCGCGCGGCGCTGAAGCTGGAACAGATCGATGACCGCTACGAAATGCTGAAGCCTGGCATGGCGATTGTCGACCTGGGATGCGCGCCCGGCGGTTGGCTACAGGTGACGGCTGACCGGATCCGGCTTGGCGGCGGCACCGCCAAGCTTGTCGGGATCGACCTTCTGGAAACCGATATCCTTGACGGGGTCGAGATCTTTGTCGGTGACATGACCGATCCGGTGATGATCGACAAGGTTCGCGGCGCTGTTGGCGGGCGTGCCCACGGGGTGATGAGCGACATGGCGGCGGCGACAACAGGCCATCGCCCGACCGACCATCTTC
>SHBC01000045.1 GCA_004213025.1 SAR116 cluster bacterium | reverse complement strand
GTAGGTCGAGTACATATAGGCTGTCTCGGCGGCGAATTCGGCGGCGCATGTGTCGATCCGCTTGAAGACCGGGTGCACGCCGGCGTCGCGGCGGGCCGCGGCCACTGTGACGGCCGGCACGCCGGCAAGGGCGGCGATGCGGGCATCGGCAAATCCCATCGATTTCAGGCGCTGCAACGAGGCTGCATCACCAGGCACACCGTCGCTGGCAAGCGTGGCTTCGGCGGCGATGATGGCGGCAATCCTCTGAAGGAACCATTTATCCCATTTCGTGATGGCATAAAGCTCGTCAACCGACATCCCCGTGCGAAGCGCCTGCGCGATCCTCAGGATGCGGAATGGCACGAACTCACCAAGCCAGCCACGCAGCGGATCACCGCCAAGCGCGTCATCCTGTGCCGGCATCGCCACCTCGTCGAGGCCGGACAGGCCGGTCTCCATCGACCGCAGCGCCTTTTGCAGGCTTTCCTCAAAGGACCTGCCGACGGCCATAGCCTCGCCGACGGACTTCATCGAGGTTGACAGCCGGGCCTCGGAGCCGGGGAATTTCTCGAAGGTGAAGCGCGGGATCTTGGTGACGATATAGTCGATTGTCGGCTCGAAACTGGCCGGGGTGACGCCCGTGATATCGTTCGCCAGCTCATCCAGCGTGTAGCCGACGGCAAGCTTTGCCGCCACCTTGGCAATCGGGAAGCCGGTCGCCTTTGACGCCAGCGCCGATGACCGGCTGACCCGTGGGTTCATCTCGATGATGATGATGCGGCCGGTATCCGGGCAGACGGCGAACTGCACGTTCGAGCCGCCGGTATCGACACCGATCTCGCGCAGCACCGCCAGCGACGCGTCGCGAAGCGCCTGATATTCCTTGTCGGTAAGGGTCAGTGCCGGCGCGACGGTGATGGAATCGCCTGTATGGACCCCCATCGGGTCCATATTCTCGATCGAACAGACGATGATGCAGTTGTCGGCGGTGTCGCGCACCACCTCCATCTCGAATTCCTTCCAGCCGAGGATCGATTCCTCGATCAGCACCTCGCTGACCGGTGAAAGCCGCAGCCCGTTCCGGACGATCTCCTCGAACTCGGCCCGGTTGTAGGCCACGCCGCCGCCCTCGCCGCCAAGCGTGAAGGATGGGCGGATGATGGCTGGCAGGCCGACAATCTCCAGCGCCGCGATGCCGTCCTCGAAACTGTTCACCGTGCGGGCGAGGGCGCATTGCAGCCCGATCTTTTCCATCGCCACACGGAACAGTTCGCGATCTTCGGCCTTTTCGATTGAATCAGGCCTGGCGCCGATCATCTCGACACCGAATTTCGTCAGTGTGCCGTCCTTTTCCAGCGCCAGCGCTGTGTTCAGCGCCGTCTGCCCGCCCATTGTCGGCAACAGCGCGTCGGGACGTTCGGCCTCGATGATGCGTGCCACGGTCGCTGGCGTGATCGGCTCGACATAGGTGGCATCGGCCATCCCGGGATCGGTCATGATCGTCGCCGGATTGGAATTCACCAGGATGACACGATATCCCTCGGCCTTCAGCGCCTTGCAGGCCTGCGCTCCGGAATAGTCGAACTCGCAGGCCTGGCCGATGATGATGGGGCCGGCACCGATGATGAGGATGGAGCTGATGTCGTCGCGACGCGGCATCTTTAGCCTTTCCGCTCGTCCATGAGCGCGGTGAACCGGTCGAACAGATAACGCGAATCATGCGGACCGGGTGAGGATTCGGGATGGTACTGCACGCAGAAAGCAGGTCTGTCGCGGTGCCGCAGCCCCTCGATCGAGCCGTCAAACAGCGACAGATGCGTAACCTCAAGCGCCTCGGGCAGCGAATCGGGATCAACAACAAAGCCATGGTTCTGGCTGGTGATCTCGATTCGCCCGGTGGCAAGATCCTTGACCGGGTGATTCGCGCCGCGATGGCCGCGCTCCATCTTGTGTGTGTTCGCGCCCATCGCCAGCGCCATCAGCTGGTGACCGATACAGATACCGAAGATCGGCATGTCGGCATTGATCAGGCTGGCAATTTGCGTGGCCGCGTAATCTGCCGTGGCGGCCGGGTCGCCCGGGCCGTTCGATAGGAACACGCCATCCGGCTTCATCGCAAGAATCGTCGCGGCGTCGGTTTCTGCCGGCACCACGGTGACGTCGCACCCGGCGTCGGTCAGGCAGCGCAGGATGTTGTGCTTGCAGCCGAAATCCATCGCCACCACACGGTGCTTTGCGGTGGTAGTGAGGTGGCTGGATGTGGCGATATCCCAGCTTCCCTCCTGCCAGGTGGCCGCGGCGTCGCGCGTGACCTCGATCGCCAGATCCATACCGGCAAGGCCGGGCCATGTCTGCGCCATCCTGGTCAGGGCCGGGATATCGAACGTGCCGTCAGGGGCGTGGCACAACACGCCGTTCGGGGCGCCGGCATCACGAATGCGGCGGGTCAGGGCGCGGGTGTCAATCCCGGCGATTCCCGGCAGACCGTGGCGCTCCATCCAGTCGGTGAGTGTGTTTTCGCTCCGCCAGCTCGCCGGGGCCGTCGGTGGCTGGCGCGTGATCATGCCGAGCGCGGTCGGGGCTGTCGTCTCGTGATCGTCGGGATTGGCGCCGACATTGCCGATATGCGGGAAGGTGAAGGTGATGATCTGCCCTGCATAGGACGGATCGGTCATGATTTCCTGGTAGCCGGTCATCGAGGTGTTGAAGCAGACCTCGCCGACATTTGTCGTCGCGGCACCGTACCCGTAACCCTCGAACACTGACCCATCACCAAGAACAAGAACGGCGGTCGGTTTCGTCCAACCCGGGTTCGGCGCGGCACCAGACCGGCCAGAGTTCGTGTTCTGAGCCATTGAGATCCTTGCGGCAAGTGGTCTATCTTGGTGACCCTGCGGACGCGGTGCACATCCCAGATGCGTTCGCGATGGCGGCAGTTCTGCGGGGCCGCTGTGTGATACCTAAGGTGGCACAGGCGGTCAAGTGGCTGCCGGCCCCATTTTGGCGCCGCCTCTTGCGAAATATGTGGTTTGTCGCTAAAAACCGGCAGTCTTCAGGCGATGTGTGAGTTTCGCATACACTGAACGGAAAGATTTCAGGGCAGGTATATCATGGCGAATTTGCGCGAGGACATTGCATCAGCGATGAAAGATGCGCTGAAGGCAAAGAATCAGACTGCGTTGGCAACCATGCGCCTGATCAGCGCCGCGTTGAAGGATCGCGATATCGCGGCACGCGGCAGTGGCAACCAGGATGGTATCTCTGACGAGGAAATCCTGTCGATGATGCAGACGATGATCAAGCAGCGGAACGAATCGGCAAAGATGTACCGTGACGGCAACCGTCCGGAGCTTGCCGAGGCCGAGGAAGCCGAGATTCAGATCATCACCGGCTTTCTGCCGGCACAGCTTGGCGAGGCCGAAATGACGGCCGCCATCGACGCCGCCATCGAGGCGACGGGTGCCGCATCGATCAAGGATATGGGCCAGGTCATGGGCCATCTTAAACAGGCGCATGCCGGTCAGATGGATTTCTCGCTGGCCAGCCAGAAGGTCAAGGCCGCATTGCTGGACCGTGGCTAGGTTTGATCCCGGGCCAGTTTAATCCCGGGCCAGTTTAATCTGGGAAGGGCCGGCCTGCGTCTTGCCGATTGCCGGCTTGGCTCACATTATGGTTCAGGATTCCGGCCATCTTGCATTCGGCCGGATCACTGACTGTCGGAGTGGGAATGTCCGTACCGCCGGAATTCATCGAGGATCTGCGCCAGCGCGTGCCACTGTCCGACCTGATCGGCAAACGGGTGAAGCTTGTCCGCAAGGGGCGCCGGTTCAGCGGGTTGTGCCCGTTCCATTCCGAAAAGACACCGTCATTCTCCGTTGTTGACGACCAGGGCTTTTATCACTGCTTTGGATGCGGGGCGCATGGTGACGCCATTTCCTTTCTTCGCGAGACTGACGGGCTGGATTTCATGGAGGCCGTCGAGCGGCTTGCCGGAATGGCCGGGCTGACCGTGCCGCGAAGCGCGCCCGAGGACCCGCAACGCACCCGCCAGCGCAAGGCCGCCCTCGATATCCTCGAGGAAACAACGCGGGTTTTCCAGACTGCCCTGCAGCGAAATGACGGACAGGGCGCCGCCACCTATCTGCAGCGCCGCGGCCTCAGCGAGGCGGTGATCTCGACCTATCGGCTTGGCTATGCGCCGCGAAGCGGACTTCGCACTGCGCTTGCCGCGCGCGGTTTCAGCGATGATGACATGCTCGCCGCCGGGGTGATTCGGCGCAGCGAGCGTGACGGCGAATTGTTTGACTATTTCCGCGACCGGGTGATGTTTCCGATCGAGGACCGCCAGGGCCGGGTGATTGCCTTTGGTGCGCGGGCGCTTGGCGATGCGCAGCCGAAATATCTGAATTCTGGCGAGGGGCCGACCTTTTCGAAGAAGAATGTTCTTTATGGATGGGTGCAGGCCCGAGAGGGGCTGCGGCGCGGTCTGCCGCTGGTTGTTGCCGAGGGCTATATGGATGTCATCGCCATCCAGAAAAGCGGTGTTGCGACCGCTGTCGCGCCGCTTGGCACGGCGCTGACGGAAGAGCAGATCGGCCTTTTGTGGAAACTTCATGACGAGCCTGTTCTCTGTTTCGATGGCGATGCCGCCGGACAGCGGGCACAGGCACGGGCGCTGGAACGCCTGTTGCCGCAGCTTCAGCCCGGCAAGTCGTCACGGCTTGCCATTCTGCCGGCAGGCCAGGATCCCGATGATCTGCTGCAAAGCGAGGGCGGTGATGGTCTTCTCAAGGTTTTGTCGACGGCGCGATCACTGATTGACAGCCTGTGGACCATTACCGCCGAGCAGCATGATCTGCGCCAGCCCGAACAGCGCGCGCAGTTCTGGCAGGCGGTGCGTGATCAGGTTCGCCAGATTGGCCATGGCCAGGTCCGCGGCGCCTTTTCCGATGAGATCGAGGCGCGGATCGCGGCCATGCGCACCGCCGGCCGAACGGGGGGGAAGGGCGGCGTTTTAGGCGGATTGGCACGCCCGCGCGTGCGTCGTCCGGCTGCCGGCGCCATCCACCGCCACCGTGCCATCTGCGCGCTGATCATGGCGCATCCGGAGCTTGTGCCAGACATGTTCGAATCGCTTCTTGGCATCGACTCGGGCGATGCAGGGCTCGAAGCGCTGAAAAAAGCGGCCATTGATGCGGTAATTCGTGATCCCGACCTTGACGCGGCGGCACTCAGGCATCATCTACATGGGTTGAATTTGGCTGCAGCAATCGACGTGCTTGAGGGGGACGAAATGAAAGCGCGAATGCCATTCGACCCAAGCAAAATTTCCGGCTCTGACGCCGACCAGCACCTAAAGGAACTTCTCCAGCTTGTTGGTGGATCGTCGGGGTTGTTCTCCAGCGGGGCCTCCATACCCCGTTGACCCCTGTTTCTGACCGGACTGATCCACTGACCGTTGCGGCCTTAGCGCACCAAGACTGACCGCACCAGGGCTGATCGCATCCAGGCCCGACCGTACAAGGAAAGCAGACGATTTAAATGGCATCCAAGGCAACTCAGCAGACCGAAACCGAAATCCAGCCGCAGGAAGGCGCCGTCGACGCGCCAGATACCGACGCCGCCCAGCAGGCGCAAAAGCTGCTGATGAAGCTTGGCAAGGAGCGCGGCTATGTCACTCATGACGAGCTGAACGCGGCCCTGCCGGCAGAGGATTTCACCTCCGAGCAGATCGACGAGTTCATGTCGACCCTCAGCGAGATGGGCGTCTCGGTTGTCGAGGCTGCTGACGGTGATGACTCCTCCGAAGGCGAGGAAGAGGAAGCGCGCGCCTCCGGCAATGTGTCTGACAGCGATGTTTCGGGAACCGATGATCCGGTACGGATGTATCTTCGCGAGATGGGCAGTGTCGAGTTGCTGTCGCGCGAGGGCGAGATCGCCATTGCAAAACGCATCGAGGCCGGGCGTGAGATGATGATCGGCGGCATCTGTGAATCGCCGCTGACAATCCGTGCCCTGCTTCACTGGCGCGATCAGATCGCCGACGGTGTGGTGCCGCTTCGCGACATTATCGACCTTGAAACCACCTACGCCAAAATCAATGGTGGTCCGGTCGACCAGGATGTGATGACCGCGATGGGGGATGGCATCGATGATGCTGATCTCGAGGAGGAGGAAGAGGATTCCGAATCCGAAGATTCCGAGGAAGAGGAAAGCGCGTCGGCCGATGGCGACGCTGATACCGACACCTCCACCCGTGACGCCAATTCGGGTGATGAGGGTGATGATCTGAACATGTCGCTTGCCGCGATGGAAGATGCGGTGCGTGACCATATGATGGCGCGGTTCGACGAGATAGCGGCGCTGTTCAAGCAGTTCACCCGCTCGCAGGACAGGCGGCTGGCCAAGATGGCGGCTGATGAAGCGCCGGCGCCGCGAAGCGAGGCAACGCATCTTGAGCACAAGATCCGGCTTGTCGAGTTGATGGAGGGCGTGAGTTTCAATCCCGCCCGGATCGAGGCGCTGACCGACCAGCTCTTCACCCTGAACAGGCATGTCACGACAGTCGAGGGCCGTCTTCTGCGGATCGCCACCGATGCCGGAGTGCCACGTGACCAGCTTCTGGCAGCCTGGACTGGTCGTGAATGCATCAGTTCCTGGCCTGGCGACGGCTATCGCAGCAACCAGTGGCGCAAGCTGAAAGCGCAGCATGCTGATGAGCTGGACGATATTCTCGGCAAGATCAGCCTTGTCGTCGATGATGTCGGGCTGTCTGTTACCGAATTCCGTGACATCATCCAGACCATCCAGCGTGGCCAGCGCGAAAGCGCCCGCGCGAAAAAGGAAATGGTCGAGGCAAACCTTCGCCTGGTGATCTCGATCGCGAAGAAATACACCAATCGTGGGCTGCAGTTCCTGGACCTCATTCAGGAAGGTAATATCGGCCTGATGAAGGCGGTCGACAAATTCGAATACCGCCGCGGTTATAAATTCTCGACCTATGCCACCTGGTGGATCCGCCAGGCAATCACGCGCTCGATTGCTGATCAGGCGCGCACCATCCGCATCCCGGTACATATGATCGAGACAATCAACAAGCTTGTCCGCACCTCGCGCCAGATGCTGCATGAAATTGGTCGCGAGCCGACTCCTGAGGAGCTGGCGGAAAAGCTGTCGATGCCGATTGATAAGGTCCGCAAGGTTCTGAAGATCGCCAAGGAGCCGATCAGTCTCGAGACGCCGATCGGCGATGAGGAAGACAGCCATCTCGGTGACTTCATCGAGGACAAGAACGCGGTGCAGCCGCTTGACGCCGCCATCCACGCCAATCTGCGCGAGACAACGACGCGTGTCCTGGCCAGCCTGACGGCGCGTGAGGAACGCGTTCTGCGGATGCGCTTTGGCATCGGCATGAACACCGATCACACGCTTGAGGAGGTCGGCCAGCAATTCAGTGTAACGCGGGAGCGGATCAGGCAGATCGAGGCGAAGGCGCTTCGCAAGCTGAAACACCCGTCGCGCTCGCGCAAGCTGCGCTCATTCCTCGAGAACTAGGTCGCACAAATTTATCCATCCGCATTTGGCCCGCCCGCATTTGGCCCGCCCGTATTTGGCCCGCCTGGATTTGGAGAGCGTGGCCGGGGGGCATTCTGCACTGGCCGGCGCAGGTGATGGCGTGTATATGATCCACGAATATCCTTGCCGATGCTATGATGGGCAGGTGGTATGAATGGCATGATGGACGTTGCCAGCCTGCCCCTTGGCATCTGTAATGGGCAGAAATCTATAGTGGGGCCTGTAGTTCAATTGGTTAGAACCCACGGCTCATAACCGTGTTGTTGCAGGTTCGAGTCCTGCCGGGCCCACCACCCCTTGCGCCGAACATCAGAATAATGACCGCGATCAGCGTCCGTCAATTGCGCGAAGGTGTCAAGGAAGGGCATAAACCACCAGTCTGAGGCACAAAAAAACGCCCAGAAACCGTGAGGTTTCCGAGCGCTTGGGCTTGTCGCTAAACCCAAGCTAAAGGCGTTAATATTTTCCCGTCAACAGAAAATCCGTTTTTCTGAACAGTATCGTTTTGCCTCGATGCCGGGTGACAGCCTCACAAACAGGATGGAACATATCACCACGACCCGATCTTCGGCCGGGTCCGAATCACGACCACTTGGCGGCCGGACATTAACCAATCATCACGCCACCGCCGAATGGTGCGCGCGGCAATTCAAACCCAAACCCGATTTCGACCGCTTCGAGGTGGTGCAGATTCTGGAAGAAATCGGCGCCGCCATGCCGGCCGAGGTAAGGCT
>SHBC01000044.1 GCA_004213025.1 SAR116 cluster bacterium | reverse complement strand
GACAGGCTGAGATGATCATCACCCAGAACAAGTTCCTTCAGCATCGCGTGCCCCCTTCTTTTCGGCTGACACTAACGCCGGCACGGACGCCGCACAAGCATCTGGAAGCACCCGGTCTTGTAAGCCGCCGCCGCCCGGTGTACCGTCCGCGCAGCAAACACCACCTGCATCATTCGGTGACCATCATTCGGTGACCATCATCGAGTGAACATCGTCCGGCAATTATCATTGAGCGGCCATGACCAGACTTGCAGATGACATGAATGAGGCGCTGCGCCGGCTTGGTGTCGACAACCGGTCCGGATATGTGATCACCGCGCTGTATAAATTTGTCGACCTTGCCGATTATCGCGCCCTGCAGCCGCGCCTGCAGACCCTGTGCGACGCGCATGACATCCATGGCACGCTGCTGCTTGCCGAGGAAGGCATCAATGGCACCGTCTGCGGCCCGCGCCATGGCATGGCGGCGTTTCTTGACTGGGTCGAGGCGGACGGGCGGTTCAATGGGCTGTCATTGAAATTTTCCGCATCGCCGGAACAGGCCTTCCTGCGCATGAAGGTGCGGCTGAAGCGCGAGATCGTGACCATGGGACGTCCGGAAATCCGGCCGGCACAGGCCACCGGCACCTATGTCGAACCGGCCGAATGGAACGCGCTGATCGATGATCCGGATGTGATGGTGATCGACACCCGCAACCGCTATGAAACGGCGATCGGCAGCTTTGCCGGCGCGGTCGACCCGCAGACCGACAGTTTCCGTGAGTTTCCGGCCTGGGCCGAAAACCTGGCGTCAGGCGAGGGCGGGCGCCCGAAAAAGCTGGCCATGTTCTGCACCGGCGGCATCCGCTGCGAGAAGGCAAGCGCCCTGATGCAGGATTTCGGGTTCGAGGAAGTCTACCATCTGAAGGGGGGCATTCTTCGCTATCTTGAGGATGTTCCCCGTGAGGACAGCCGCTGGCAGGGCGAATGTTTCGTCTTTGACAACCGGGTGGCGGTTGATCATGAGCTGAAGCCGGGACGCCATGCCATGTGCCATGCCTGCCGCATGCCGCTGGCGCCGGAAGACCTTGAACATCAGGACTACACACCGGGCGTCAGCTGCCACCATTGCCACGGCGCGACCGATGCCGAGCGGCGCCAGCGCTTTGCCGAGCGGCAGCGACAGATCGAGATCGCCCGCCAGCGCGGCGGCGCGCATCTTGGGGCCGCCGCACGTAACGAGCTTGAAACCCGGCGTAGGGATTGACGCGAGGGGCAGCAGGAAGACTAGAGTTCGTCGCGCCCGTGCGGGCTGTCATAATCCAGCTGCGGGCCGACAGGCACAATCCCGGTCGGATTGATCGTCGGGTGGCTGCCATAATAATGCTGCTTGATATGCGGCATGACCACGGTGCCCGCGATGCCCGGCATCTGGTACAGCTCGCGAAGATAGCCCGACAGCGCCGGATAGTCGGCGATCCGCCTGATATTGCACTTGAAATGGCCAACATATACAGGGTCGAACCGCACCAGTGTCGGAAAGAACCGCCAGTCCGCCTCGGTCAGCCTGTCCCCCATCAGATAGCGCCGGTCCGACAGACGCGAGTCCATCCGGTCGAGCGCCTCGAACAGGCGCGACACCGAATCCTCATAGGCATCGGCCGTCGTCGCAAAGCCGGTGCGATAGACGCCATCATTGATGTTTTCGTAGATATCCTTATTGACCGCCTCGATCTCGTCGCGCAGCGCGTCCGGCCAGAAATCATCCTGATTGCCGGTAATGGCGTCAAAGGCGCTGTTGAACATCCGGATGATCTCGGAGGATTCATTCGAGACGATTCGGTCACGCTTGCGATCCCACAATATCGGTACGGTGACCCGGCCCGAGGCATGCGGCTGAACGCGTGTATAGATCTGATGCAGGAAGTCGTAGCCGAACAGATCATCACCCGCGGCGCCATGCGGATCATGCGCAAAGCTCCAGCCATTTTCAAGCATCAGCGGATGCACGACCGACACCGAAATATGGTCGGTCAGGCCTTTCAACAGGCGGAAGATCAATGTCCGGTGCGCCCAGGGGCAGGCATGCGACACATAGAGATGATAGCGCCCGCTCTCGGCCTCGAATCCGCCCTCACCGGACGGGCCGGCACTGCCATCGGCGGTGATCCAGTTGCGATGGCGCGCATCCTCACGGACAAAACGTCCGCCTGAGCGGCTTGTGTCGTGCCAGGCTGTCGACCACTGGCCATCGATCAGGAGTCCCATCGCGGCCGCCGTTTCAGACCTGACCGGCGGCGCGGATAATTTCGATATTGGTCCGGTAGCCAGCCTCGCCGTCACCCTTGAAGATGGCCGAACCGGCGACAAGCGCCCGCGCCCCGGCCGCCGTGACAAGTCTTGTCGTCTCCGGCGTGATTCCGCCATCGACCTCGATCACGATGTCGCGACCGGCGGTCATCTCGCGAATGGCGGCGATCTTGTCAAGCATACCGTTGATAAAGGACTGGCCGCCAAAGCCGGGATTGACCGTCATCACAAGGACCAGGTCGAGCCGGTCGAGGACATGGCGCAGCACATCAGCTGGCGTATGCGGGTTCAGCGACACCCCGGCCCGGCAGCCAAGATCGCGGATGCGCGCCAATGTCCGGTCAAGATGCGGGCAGGCCTCGTAATGGACAGTGATGATCTCGGCACCGGCATCGGCATAGGCATCGAGAAGCGCGTCCGGATTCGCCACCATAAGATGCGCATCGAAGGTTTTGTCGGTAACAGCGCGAAGCGCCTTGATGACCGGCGGCCCGAAGGTCAGGTTCGGCACGAAATGCCCGTCCATGACGTCAAGATGGATCCAGTCGGCACCCGCCCGGTCGACAGCCGTCACCTCGTCGCCAAGGCGGCTGAAATCCGAGGCCAGAATGGAAGGTGCGATGATGATGCCGTCGCCCAAGACAGTCTCCCGGCATTGCGCTGTTCACGATGGTGTTGTCATAGCCGCGTGGCGGCAAAAACTCAACCGAAAGGCGGTATCTCCTGCGCCCGGCAGGCTGGCCATCACGCCTGCTCATCAGCCCACTTCTCTGTAAAATGTCGCAGGGACTACCGCAGCGGGTGCTTTTTCGGCTATGGTGGAACTCCCATTCAATCTGCGACCAGAGGATGATCAATCATGGAAGGCGTTGTGTCCACGACCAAGCCCGTATTCTCGTGGGAGGACCCGCTCTATCTCGACCAGCAGCTCGATGATGAAGAGCGCATGGTCCGTGATACCGCGCGCCAGTTCGCGCGCGATGTCCTGCTGCCGCGCGTGATCACCGATTTCCGTGAGGAAAGTTTTGATCCCGATGTGATGCGCCAGATGGGCCAGCTTGGGCTGCTCGGCCCGACCATCCCTGAGGAATATGGCGGTGCCGGCGTCAATCACGTGTCCTATGGTCTGGCCGCCTACGAGATCGAGGCCATCGATTCGGGCTACCGGTCGGCGATGTCGGTGCAATCCTCGCTGGTGATGCACCCGATCCACCAGTTCGGCACCGAAGACCAGAAGCAGCGGTTCCTGCCGCGGCTGGCAACGGCCGAGCTGATCGGCTGTTTCGGTCTGACCGAACCCGATTACGGATCCGACCCCGGCGGCATGGTGACAAAGGCGGTCAAGGTTGATGGCGGCTATCATCTGAGCGGCGCCAAGATGTGGATCTCGAACGCGCCGATCGCCGATATTGCCGTCGTCTGGGCAAAACTTGACGGGGCCATCCGCGGCTTCATCGTCGAGCGCGAGAACGCCGGCACCGGCTTCAGCACGCCGAAGATCGAGGGCAAGCTGTCGCTTCGCGCATCGATCACCGGCTCGCTGCAGATGGACAATGCCTTTGTTCCCGACACCAATATCTTTCCCGAGGTCAAGGGTCTGAAAGGGCCGTTCTCATGCCTCAACAAGGCACGCTACGGCATCGCCTGGGGCACGCTCGGGGCGGCGCAGTTCTGCTATGACGCGGCCCGCACCTACACGCTCGAGCGCAAGCAGTTCGCACGCCCGCTGGCGGCCAACCAGCTGGTGCAGCTGAAGCTTGCCGACATGCATACCGAAATCAGCATAGGTCTTCAGGCCTGCCTTCGGGTCGGACGTCTTCTGGATGAGGGCAACTGCCCGCCGGAGAACATCTCCACCATCAAGCGCAACAGCTGTGGCAAGGCGCTGGCGATGGCGCGTACCTCGCGCGACATGCATGGCGGCAACGGCATTGCCGAGGAATATCACGTCATGCGGCATCTGATGAATCTGGAAACCGTGAACACCTATGAAGGTACTCATGACGTTCATGCGCTGATTCTCGGCCGCGCCATCACCGGCATCCAGGCCTTCACCGGCTGATCCGGGGATCACCGTCATGACACCAGGAACCGGGGCGCTTTCGCACCTTCGGGTGCTTGATTTGTCGCGGATTCTTGCTGGCCCCTGGTCAACGCAGATGCTTGGCGATCTTGGCGCCGACATCATCAAGGTCGAGCGGCCAGTCACCGGCGATGATACGCGCGGCTGGGGACCACCCTTTGCCGATGCGATGACCGGCGATGCCGCAACCGACGCCGCCGCCAGATCGGCCTATTTCTGTTCCGTCAACCGCAACAAGCGGTCGCTTGCCATAGACATAACCTCGCCGGACGGCGCGGCGATCCTTCGTGAGCTGATCCCGCAATGCGACATCGTGGTCGAGAATTTCAAGGTTGGCGGGCTGGCGAAATACGGCCTCGACTACGACTCGCTGAAAGCCATCAACCCACGGCTGGTCTATTGTTCGATCACCGGCTTTGGACAGCACGGGCCGGATTCCGGCCGCGCCGGCTATGATTTCATGATCCAGGGCATGGGCGGGTTGATGAGCGTCACCGGCGAGCCTGACGGCATGCCGATGAAGGTCGGTGTCGCGCTGGTCGATGTTCTGACCGGCACCAACGCCGCCGCCGCCATCCTGGCCGCGGTGATGCATGCAGAGCGCACCGGCACCGGCCAGCATATCGATATGAGCCTGTTCGATGTCAGTGTCGCCAGCCTGGCCAATCAGGCGCTGAACTACCTCGTATCGGACCGGGTGCCGGGACGGCTTGGCAACGCGCATCCGAACATCGTTCCCTATCAGGCCTTTGCGACCGCCGACGGGCATGTCATCCTGGCGGTCGGTAATGATTCGCAGTTCCGCAAATTCTGTGACGTCGCCGGGCTGGACGGTCTGGCGGACAATCCCGACTATGCCACCAACAAGATGCGGGTGATGAACCGCATCGCGCTGTTGCCGCATATCGAGGCCGCCTTTGGCCAGCAGACAACCGGTTGGTGGCTGGACCAGCTTGCCGCGGTCGGCGTGCCGGCAGGCCCGATCAACCCTCTCGACAGGGTTTTTGCAGAGCCGCAGGCGGTTCATCGCGGGCTTGGCATGAGGATTGAGGACGACCTAAATGGCAGCATTCCCAGCGTGGCAAGCCCGCTTCGCCTTGGCGCCACACCGCCGCAGGCCACAGCGCCGCCACCACGCCTTGGCGCGCACAGCCGCGCCGTGCTGCGAGAGCTTCTGGCGATGGATGAGGCGCGGATCGACGGGCTGATGGCCAGCGGCATAATCGCCGAGCCGTCCTGACGGGACGCCCGGCCCGGCTGGGCTAGCCGGTCCGCCGTGAGATGAGCCGGCGGAGCTGGCCAGGCTCGACAATGACCGCCGCGACACCGCCGATGACGATCAGGCCACCAAGCATCACATGCGTGCCCGGACGTTCACCAAGAAAGCTGATGGCCCCGAGAATCGTCGACACCGGAAGCAGCAGCAGCACCGGCATCGCCATTGGCACCGGATAGCGCGCCAGAATGAAATACCAGGCCGAATAGCCGACCACCGTCATGACCACGCCAAGATAGGCAACCGCCACCCAGTCAGAGGCTGACGCGCTGGCCAGCACAGGAAGCGGGTTGCCCTCGATAAGGGCCGAGGCAAACAACATCTGCGGGGCCGCGATCATGCCGATCCAGGCGGTCAGCTGAAAGCCGTTGAGGGCATCGCCGAGCCGGCGCACCAACACCTGCCCGAAGGCCCAGAACAGACAGCCGGACAGCACCAGACAGATGCCGACAAACTGGCCTTCCAGTGACGGTGCGCCAACGATGGTGGCGATGCCGCCAATCGATACGGTCATGCCGAAAACCTGGCGGCGGGTTGGCCGTTCCCGCAGCATCAGCGCGGCGATGACGGCGCCGAACACTACCTCTGACTGGATCAGAAGGATGGCCGGCGTCGCATCCATTCTGGCCAGGCCAGAGAAGGTCAGCCCATATTGCAGGGTGGCCGAAGTCATGGCGATCAGCGTCAGCATGGGCCAGTGGCCGCGCGGCAGTTTCACAAACCAGACAAGGATCAGCGCCGCGATGAGGAAGCGCAGCCCCATCAGCAGCAGCGGCGGGAAATGCGCCAGTCCCGCCTTGGCCAGCACAAAGCCGAACCCCCAGGTCAATGGCACCAGCAGGGCGATCAGAAGATGTAGCGGCGTCACCCGGACACCTCTTGCGTCGGCCCGCCCGCCATTTCGGCAAGCAGCCTGTCAAGGAAGGTCAGCCCCTGATCAATCGCCGCCTCGGTGATGAATTCATCGGGCTGATGCATCTGCGCCATGCCGCCGGGGCCGATGACAATCGTGTCCATGCCGGCCTGCTGGAAAAACGGGCCATCGGTGCCGAAGGAGACAACCTGTGGCGGCTCGTTCGTCCACAGCCTGCCGACAAGTTCCGCCGCCGCCGAGGGGGTCTGCGCCTGCAGCGGCGGCACGTCCGACAGCATCTCTGTGGTGATCGCGCACCCCGCATCGCCAGCCTTCATGGCGGACAGGAGGTCACTGTCGATAAACGCCATGACACGGCTGTAGAGTTGATGCGGGTCCTCGCCAGGAAGCGCCCTGATCTCCCAGTCGAGGCGGCATTCACCGGCGATGATGTTGCGCGCCTCACCGCCGGCAACGGTGCCGACCGACAATGTCGAACAAGGCGGGTCGAACGGCGATCCCGGCACCGGGTTGGCGGCGCATTCGGCGGCCAGATCCTCGATAAAGGCAATCAGCCGCGCAGCCGCATAGATGGCGTTGACGCCGCCGCCGGGGCGCGAGGCATGGCCCGCCGCTCCGCGAATATGGGTGACAAGCTCCATGCCGCCCTTATGGCCGTTGAAAGGCTGCATGCCGGTCGGCTCGCCGATGATGGCAAGGCGCGGCAGAACCCCGTTGGTGGCGAGGAATGCCGGCATCTGCTGCGCGCCGAAGCTGCCGATCTCCTCATCAAAGGTGAAGGCAAGATAGAGCGGCTCGGCAAGCTGTTCGGCCCGTTCCTGAAATGCCGGCACCATCGCCAGCGCCATGGCAAGGAACCCTTTCATGTCGACGGCACCGCGCCCGATCAGCCGTCCGTCCTGGCGGCGCAGGGTAAAGGGATCACCGCTCCATCCCTCGGCGGCGGCCGGCACGACATCGAGATGCCCCGACAACAACACCCCGCCAGGCGCATCCGGCCCGATTCGGGCCAGCAGGTTAAACCGCAATCCGTCGTCATGCGCGTCACGGATGGACTCGACACCCAGATCGCCAAGAT
Organism: SAR116 cluster bacterium; assembly: GCA_004213025.1. The sequence continues at coordinate 800 of SHBC01000044.1, read as the reverse complement.
AGGATTCGATATAGGTAACGATATCGTCATTCGGCTGCAGGCTGATGCTGCGATAGCCGACAAGGTCGACCAGCAGCGCGATCGCCGCCTCACGGCGGGTGTGGGGGATCGCCGCCTCGCGGCGAGGGTGACCGCCGGCCGTCATGCCGGCACGACATGGACATGCTGCGGAAAGTCACACAGCCGCACGCAGTCGCCTGCGCGCACATGCAATGTCTCGCTGAGTTCCATGCCCCAATCATCCATCCACATGCCGAGGATCACATGCACGACAGCATCCTCAGGCACGGATGTCGTCTCGCCGGGGCGGAAGGACAGCGTGTGTTCACCCCAGTCAGGCGCATAGCCGGTGCCAATCGAATAGCCGATGCGGCTCGGCTTCTCGAGACCGTAACGGTCGAGAACACGCTGCCAGGCGGCATGAATATCACCGGCGATGGCACCTGCCTGCAGACTGTCCATCACCGCCGCCATGCCCTCTTCCACAGCCGCCGCCGTGCGCTGAAGATCGTCCGGCGGCGTGCCAAGGTGAACAGTGCGCGCCAGACTGACATTGTAGCGGCGCGCACAGCCCCCAAGTTCAAAGGCGATGGTCTGACCGGATTCAAGCGGCGCGTCGGTCCATAGCGGATGCGCCGTTGTCGCCGCCTCGCCAGCAAGGATCAGCGGGTGAATGGCCGGCATATCGCCGCCCTGATCCGGCGTGCCGCGAATCTGTGTCGCCACCACATCGGCCATCAAGTCACATTGCCGAACACCGGCGCGCGCGCCATCCCAGGCTGTCTGCATCGCCGCCTCGG
>SHBC01000043.1 GCA_004213025.1 SAR116 cluster bacterium | reverse complement strand
CCTATCTTCGCCGCCGTGCCGGGTTGGAGAAGGTCAGCTACCCTTCCGAGGCGCTTCGCGATGTGTTGGAGCGCACGCTCGGCGTGCCACTGTTCCAGGAACAGGCGATGCAGATCGCCATTGTCGGGGCCGGTTTTACCGGCAGCGAGGCGGACCAGCTTCGCCGCGCCATGGCCACCTTCAAGAAACATGGCGATGTCAGCAAGTTTCACGACAAGATGATCCGCGGCATGGTCGAGCGCGGCTATGAGCCGGAATTCGCCGAACGCTGTTTCCGCCAGATTGAGGGGTTTGGCACCTATGGCTTTCCGGAATCACACGCCGCCAGCTTTGCGTTGCTTGTCTATGTGTCGGCCTGGATCAAGAATCATTATCCCGATGTTTTCATCTGTGCGCTGCTGAACGCCCAGCCGATGGGCTTCTACTCTCCCTCGCAGCTTGTCGCCGAAGCACGGCGAAGCGGTATCGAGGTGCGGCCCGCCGATGTCGGGCATTCCGACTGGGACAGCACGCTCGAGACCGACCCGCAGAACCGGCGGGGCCGTCACGCGTTGCGGCTGGGGCTGCGGCTGGTCAAGGGGCTGGCTGAAGGGGAAGGCGCGCGAATCGCGGCCAGCCGCATGCCGGCCTATGCCGGGCTGCCTGATATCATGCGGCGGGCCGATGTGTCGGCGCGCGCTCTCGAGGCGCTGGCGAAGGGCGATGCATTTGGCAGCCTTGGCCTCGACCGCCGCACGGCCTTGTGGGAGGTGCGCGCGCTGGCCGGCCAGCGATGGCAGGAACTGCCGCTTTTCGCGCATGCCACCCGCCGGCATCATGACCTTGCCGGGGCCGAGCCGCCTGTCACCCTGCCACGTGCGCAGCCTGGCGAGGAGGTGGCCGCCGATTACCGCAGTCTGGGGTTGTCACTGAAGGCGCATCCGGTGCGGTTGCTGGAGCGTCCACTTGCCGCCGATGGTTGGCAGACCTGCGCGGTGGCGCATGAGGCGCGCGACGGTCAGCGGCTGCGGCTTGCCGGGCTGGTGACGATGCGCCAGCGTCCCGGCACCGCCGGCGGGACGGTGTTCCTGACGCTGGAGGACGGGCTGCATTCGCTGAATGTGATCATCTGGTCAAAGCTGACCGAAACCTATCGCGATGCGATGCTGCGTTCGCAGATCCTGGGGGTCGTCGGGCGTATCCAGCGCGAGAAGGCGGTGCTGCATTTCATTGCTGAATCACTGTTCAACCTGAATGGCTATCTTCGTCACCTTGATGAGGAAGCGGCGCATAACCAGCGTGGGACCCGCATGCGAAGCCGCGATTTCAGATAAGACTTTTGGCGGTTTCTTGCCTGTGTGTAAGCTGCTTCCAAGCATCTGATCAGGGGACGCATTATGGGAAATATCAAAAAGGACAGGCTCAAAATAGACAGGCCGGTTTCCGGAACCGAGGGGGAATGTTTTGAGGGCGGATGCCATTGCGGGGCGATCCGCTTTCGTGCCGCCGGGCCATTGCGCCAGATCCTGATCTGTCATTGTTCGGATTGCCTGAAACTGACCGGCACCAGTTGGGGCGCCTCGGCGGTTCAGGCCGAAAATTTCACCCTGCTGGCGGAATCCGGGCTTCGCTGGTATCGCAGTTCCGAATGGGCCGAGCGCGGCTTCTGCACCAGCTGCGGGTCGCAGATGTTCTATCGCCGGGATGATCTTCCCCTGGTCAGCATCGCGCCCGGTGCCTTTGATTGCAGTGACATGCTGACGGTGTCAGGACAGATCTATGCCCGGTCGCACCCGTCATGGGGCCCGATTGGCGCCAGTCTTCCCGATCTCGACAGGACCTATCCGTGATGAGGCTATAGCTGACCTGTACTCAACCGGCTTGTCTGCTCTGTTCGGCGATTGCCATGCAGGGGCGTCCCTTGGCGAACAGCGCCGCACAGGCCGACCTGGCCTGCGTTTCGTCAAGATTGTGGAAGCGCACCCGCCAGAGCGGGATGCTGCCGCGCGTGACCATTGTCAGCCGGGCCGGTGTCGAGGCCAGAACGCCCTCGGTGGCGCGGCGTGCCAGTGCGGCGGCCTTATGCGCGTTGGCGCGCTTGGCAAAGCTGCCGATCTGGACACTCCACTGCGTTGGGCCGGCATTGACTGTCACATCGGGTGTCGGCGGGGCACCATCCAGATAGGCTGACTCGCCGGCCAGCGCGACATCGATGCTGGCATGTTTGACGCGGCGAGGCGGCGGTGCCACTGGCAGTGCGCCCGGCACCGGTGGTGGCACCGGCAGCGTTTTCGGCAGCGCCGTGCCGGCCCCGGCGCGCACCGGCGTCAGCTGTGTGCGGATATCCGCCGGCTTCACTCGCTTGAAGGATTTATCGAGAATTTCAACCATATGGGCATCGCGTGTCCTGCCCGTGCGTCCACCAAACACCACACCGATGAGCCTGACGCCGGCGCGTTCAACGGTCGCGACGAGGTTGAACCCCGAGGCATTGATATAGCCTGTCTTGATCCCGTCGGTCCCCGAATATTTTGTCAGAAGCTTGTTGTGATTGTTGAATCTCTGCCCCTTCCAGCGGAAGGACGTTGTTGAGAAAAGCTCAAAATATTGCGGAAAGTCGCGTCTGATGGCGATGGCGAGGCGCGCCATGTCGCGCGCGGTTGACCGCTGCTGGCGGTTTGGCAGGCCGGAGGCGTTGCGAAAGGTGGTGCGGGTCATGCCAAGAGCGCGCGCCTTGCGCGTCATTCGCTTGCCGAATTCACGCTCGGTTCCCGAAAGCTGTTCGGCCACCACCGTGGCGACGTCATTCGCCGATTTCGTGATCAGCGCGAAGATAGCGTCCTTGACCGAGATGCTCTGGCCCTTGCGAAGATAGAGCTTGGAGGGTGAGCGGCTGGCCGCGACGCGTGATACGGGCATTCTCGTCGACATCGAGACGCGTCCGGACTCAAGCTCCTCGAACAGCAGATAGAGCGTCATGATCTTGGTCAGCGATGCCGGATAGCGCGCCTTGTCGGCATTGCGCGCGAATAGCACCTGGCCGGTGGTTTCCTCGATCACGATGGCGGCATATTTGGCGGCTTTGGCCTGCGGCGCTGTGGCGGCGAATGTGCCGATGAGCGCCACAAAGGCCAGACACAGGGCGAACGAACGACAGGTGGGGACAAGGGAGCAGAAACGGTCATGTCGACTGGCAAGCATCGGAAGGGCAAGCATCAGAAGGACAGGCATCAGAAGGACAGTCGTGACGCTGCGCAGCATCGATCAGGGCTCCAGATATAGTGTCCAGCACACCGCAATGACGGCAATCATAGTGTTATTAGCCATTTCTTCAACCTTGCTTATCGCCTTTTTGCAGAACACTGCCCCTTTTTGACGCATTGTCATCTTTTTTGTGGCGACGCCCCTTTCGAAGCTGGCGATGACCGCCAATATCGATTGGTGGGACAACGATGCATAGCCCCATTTCGCGATGCCGACAGGTTGCTTTTGATGGTTATTTCAAGAACAATATCAAGGTGTCCTTGAAGGGCCAGAAACAAGCAGAGTAAATATTAGGCGAATCTAAAGACAGGCAATGACAGACAGGAAGACAGACAAGGATGGCGGCCAGTCGCAGGTCATACTGGAGACGCGCCAACGGACGAAGAAACCGTCGATGTACAAAGTCATTATGTTGAATGATGACTACACACCGATGGAGTTCGTTGTCTATGTGCTGCAACGCTTCTTCAACATGTCGAACTCGCAGGCCACCGCCATCATGCTGAATGTCCACCAACGCGGCGTCGGCATATGCGGTGTCTACAGCTATGAGGTTGCCGAGGCGAAAGCCACCCAGGTCATGGATTACGCCCGCCAGAATGAACATCCGCTTCAACTTCAGATTGAAAAGGAATAGCCGAGATGCTGTCACGCGAGCTTGAGGAAACGCTGCGCCGGGCGATGAGTACGGCCACGTCGCACAGCCATGAATTTGCCACGCTGGAGCATCTGCTGTTCGCCCTTACCGAGGACAGTGACGCTCTTGAGGTGTTGTCGGCCTGCAATGTCGATATCGACGAGCTGCGGACGCGGCTGGCGGATTTCATCGAGAACGAGCTTGCCTCGATTGTCAGCGCGAACGGCCAGGCCGATGTCCAGCCGACCGCCAGTTTCCAGCGCGTGATCCAGCGCGCCATCATCCATACCCAGTCATCCGGGCGCGAGGTGGCCACCGGTGCCAATGTCCTGGTGGCGATTTTCTCCGAGCGTGAAAGCCACGCTGTCTGGTTCCTGAAGTCGATGAACATGACGCGCCTTGACGCCGTCACCTACATCAGTCACGGCGCCGAGGGAAATGGTGGCCGCAGCACGCCGGAATCGAAAGAGGCTGAGGGCGGCGAGGTCGAAGGCCAGGATCCGCTCAGCCAGTTTGCGGTTGATCTGATCGCCAAGGCGTCGGCCGGACGGATCGACCCGCTGATCGGGCGCGACCGCGAGGTTGACCGGACCATTCAGGTGCTGTGCCGCCGGACCAAGAACAACCCGCTCTATGTTGGTGACCCGGGTGTTGGCAAGACCGCCATCGCCGAGGGGCTGGCCCTGCGAATTCATAATGGCGAGGTGCCGGATGTGCTGACGAACGCGGTCATCTACGCCCTCGATATGGGGCAGTTGCTGGCTGGCACCCGCTATCGCGGTGATTTCGAGGAACGTCTGAAGGCGGTGGTGAAGGCGGTGCAGGATGATGACAACGCCATTCTGTTCATCGACGAAATCCATACGGTGATCGGCGCCGGCGCAACGTCGGGCGGCGCCATGGATGCCTCCAACCTCCTGAAGCCGGCGCTTCAGGAAGGCACGCTTCGCTGTATCGGCTCGACCACCTACAAGGAATATCGCGGCTATTTCGAAAAGGACCGCGCGCTTGTGCGCCGCTTCCAGAAGATCGACGTGATGGAGCCGACAGTGGCCGACACGATCAAGATTCTGGCCGGTCTGAAGAGCCGCTATGAAGAGCATCACAAGATCCGCTTCACCAGCGCGGCGCTGAAAACAGCGGTCGATCTGTCGGCCCGCTATATCAATGACCGGAAATTGCCGGACAAGGCCATCGATGTGATCGACGAGGCGGCCGCGGCGCAGAATCTGCTGCCGCCGTCACGCCGCAAGGCAACCGTTGGCCAGAAGGAAATCGAGGCGACCATCGCGACGATGGCGCGGATCCCGCCAAAGCATGTCAGCCGCGACGACAAGGTGGCGCTGGCCTCGCTGGAAGATGATCTGAAGCGTCTTGTCTTTGGCCAGGATGAAGCCATCACGGCGCTGGCCTCGGCAATCAAGCTTGCCCGTGCCGGGCTGCGTGAGCCGGAAAAGCCGGTTGGCAATTACCTGTTCTCAGGCCCGACCGGCGTTGGCAAGACCGAGGCCGCGCGCCAGCTTGCCGAGGCGCTTGGCATCAAACTGATGCGCTTTGACATGTCTGAATATATGGAACGCCACACCGTGTCGCGGTTGATTGGCGCGCCTCCGGGCTATGTCGGATTTGACCAGGGCGGGCTGCTGACCGACGCCGTCGATCAGACACCGCACGCGGTATTGCTTCTGGATGAGATCGAAAAGGCGCATCCGGACCTGTTCAACATCCTGCTGCAGGTCATGGACCATGGCAAACTGACCGACAATAACGGCAAGGTGGTGGATTTCCGCAATGTTATCCTGATCATGACGACGAACGCCGGCGCGCAGGAACTGTCGAAGAAGGCCATCGGTTTCAACCGTGACAATCGCGAGGGTGCTGATGTCGAGGCCATCGAGAAGATGTTCACGCCCGAATTCCGGAACCGTCTTGACGCCATCATCCCGTTCGCGCCGCTTGGCACCGATGTGATCCGTCTTGTCGTCGACAAGTTCATCATGCAGCTCGACGCGCAGCTTGCCGAGCGCAATGTCGAGATTGAGCTGACCGATGCCGCCCGCGACTGGCTGTCCGAGCGTGGCTATGACCGCAATTACGGCGCGCGTCCGCTGGCCCGCGTGGTGCAGGAACATATCAAGAAGCCGTTGGCCGACATGCTGTTGTTCGGCGATCTTGCGGGGGGTGGCCTGGCGCTGGTCGATGCCAAGGATGGCAAGATCGTTGTTACCGCCAAGGCAGCCCCGCAACGCGCACTTCCCGGCAAACGCACCGCCCTGCCGGCGCCCGAGGAGAGGTAGGAAGCTGCGAGCCAGCGCCGACTAGCTCTTCTTGAAAGGGCTTGCCTCAAATTCGATGGCGTTTTTCTCGGCATCAATGCCACGCTGCTCGGCCTCAAGGAACCGTTCGACGGCGGCGCGGAATCCGTCATGCGCAATCCAGTGCGCTGACCGGGTGGTCACCGGCATATAGCCGCGCTGCACCTTGTGAAATCCCTGCGCACCAGCCTCGACTACGGCAAGCTTTCGCTCGATCGCGAACTCGATGGCCTGATAATAGCAGGCCTCGAAATGCAGGCAGGGTATGTCGATATCGGCACCCCAGTTGCGGCCAAAAAGCGTGTCATCACCAATGAAATTCAACGCCCCGCCGATGATCCTGCCGTCATGTTCCGCCATCACCAGCAGCATGTTGTCGGCCATGCTGTCCCGCAGATGGTGGAACACTTCCTGCGTCAGATAGGCACCGCCCCATTTGCGGTCGATGGTCGACAGGTAGAACCGGTAGAAATCATCGATATGCGCCGCCGTGATGTCATCGCCGGTCAGTCGCAGCAGACGGACACCCGCCTCGGCAACGGTGCGGCGTTCCTTGCGGATGTTCTTGCGTTTGCGCGATGACAGCGCGGCAAGGAAGTCATCGAAAGTCTCATAACCGTCATTATGCCAGTGAAACTGGATCGAGGAGCGGATCATCCAGCCCGTTGCCGCCAGCGCCGCTATATCGTCCTCGGGAAGGAAATTGATATGCGCCGATGACAGGCCGAGCTTGTCGAGATATTGCGTCATGCCGGTGGCCAGTGCACCGCGAAGCTGGGCCGCCATGTCGGGCGCGGCATCGCCGGTCAGGAACCGCGGCCCGGTCGCCGGCGTGAAGGGAATCGCCGACAGCATCTTCGGATAATAATCCCCGCCAGCCCGCATGAAGGCATTCGCCCAGCTATGGTCGAAGATATATTCGCCATAGGAATGATGTTTCAGATAATGCGGCATCGCCGCCATCATCCGGCCCTCGGCATCGCGAAGCACCAGATGCATCGGGTCCCAGCCGCTGTCGCCGCCGGTTGCCCCGCCATCTTCCAGTGCCTTCAGAAAGGCGTGGCTGACAAACGGGTTGGACGAACCGGCAAGCTGGTCCCAGTCGGAAGCAGACAGCGCGTCGATCGAAGGGGCAAGGTCAAGGGTATAGGCGTCACCATCCATCATGCAGACATGGCGCGCTGCCGGCCGCCTCGCAAGGGGGCGCGACATTTTCGAAGGGTGGCGGTGCGTGAGCCGATCAGTCGATCTCGAAGATGCCGTCGATTTCAACCACACAGCCAAGCGGCAGCACATTGGCACCGACAGCGAATCTGGCATGCTTGCCAGCGTCACCGAACACCTCGACCATCAGGTCGGAGGCGCCATTGACGACGCCTGGCTGGCCGGTGAAATCGGGGGCCGAGGCGACAAAGCCGCCAAGCTTTACAACGCGCCGGACGCGATCAAGATCACCGCCGCAGGCCACCTTGACCTGGGCGATCAGATTGATGGCGCAGATCCGCGCCTGCTCATAGCCGTCCTCAACGCTCGCATCCTCGCCGACGCGCCCCGTCTTGGTCAGCTTGCCATCAACAAAGGGTACCTGACCGGCCACAAAGACAAGATTGCCGGATGTGGTGAAGGGGACGTAGTTGGCCGCCGGTGCGGGCGCGTCGGGGATGGTGATGCCGAGCTCGCCCAGGCGGGCGTCAACTTTGTTTGCCATGGCATGTTGTCCTTTTCATATGGGGTTGATGCATAGGGGGTTGATCCATAAGGGGCTGGATGCGGCGTGAGACTGGCACAGTGATCCTGGCGATTCAACGATCATCAGCAATCATTCGGCGGCAAGTGGCTCGTTGTTGGCAGATGTTGAACAGGGAATGTAGGCGAGGCGGGATTCGTGGTCTACGGTCCTATCATGCGAAGCAGTGCCCCGTGATCAAACATCTCGCGATGCCATCCAATGCTGTCGTGGAATAATCGCATATCGGCTTCCTCCAGCGCACTGCACACAAGCTGGTCGATCATGGCGTCATGTGATGCCGGATTTTGTGCACCGGCGCAAAGCAACACAATGAAAAGCATCGATGTGAGATGCCTGGCAGGGTGCATGGCTCCCTCCCTCGCGGGTGACTGATCAGGTTTTGAAAAAACACGCCGCACGGTCATGGCCGGCCTGGCGTCAGGCCGGTCATCACACAACTGCGCGAAAGCGGAGTCCCGCCTTTTTCCCGA
>SHBC01000042.1 GCA_004213025.1 SAR116 cluster bacterium | reverse complement strand
CGCCATTGTCGATTTCGGCGACGGCCAGGTGCTGCATTTCACCTGTTCCAGTGGCACCAGCCTGTGCCAGAGCGTGCAGCTTGTCGGCACGGACGGCTGGGCGCGTCTCGACGTTCCCTTCAACCCGCCACCGGTGACCACCGGGCGCTGGGCGCATCGCGACAGGACGCCGGGCGGCATGCTGGGGCTTGGCGTCGAGGTTGCCTTTGATGAATGTGACCAGTATCAGCTGATGGTCGAGGATTTTGCCAGAGCCGTTGCCGAAGGGCGGCAGACAGATCTTGCGCAGTCGCGACACCTGACACGTATCCTGGGGGCGATGGTCGCCGCCTGAGGCCCGCGCGCGGCAGGTTCAGTCAGTCTTGAGGAGTTCCTGCCAGCGGTGGCATGCCACCTCATGCGCGCCATCGGCCCTTTCAAGCTGTGGCTCCTCGCTGCGGCAGCGGTCGATGACATTCGGGCATCTTGTGTGGAACTTGCATCCGGACGGCTGATTGGTGGGAGACGGGATTTCGCCCTCAAGCCGCTGCGCCCGTCCCCGGTCATCGGGGTTGAGAGACGGGATCGCCGAGAACAGCGCCTTGGTATAGGGATGTTTTGGCGCCGCGAAAAGCTGGCGCGTCGGCGCGGTTTCGACCAGACGTCCAAGATACATCACCGCCACATGATCGCAGGTATGCGCCACCACGCTCAGATCATGGCTGATGAACATGAAGGTCAGGTCCATTTCGGCCTGAATCTGCTTCAGAAGGTTCAGTACATCCGCCTGGATCGACACATCGAGCGCCGCCACCGCCTCATCCGCGACGATGAATTGCGGACGCGAGACAAGCGCCCGCGCGATGGAAATCCGCTGCCGCTGGCCACCCGAAAAGGCATGCGGGAAGCGGCGCAGATGTTCAAGGTTCAACCGGCAGCGCGCGGCAATCTCGCGGACACGTTCATCGGTTTCAGCACGCGATGAGCTGATCTTCATCACCTCCAGCGGTTCGGCAATGATGTCGCGAACCGTCATCCGCGGCGACAGGGCGGCATAGGGATCCTGGAAAATCAGCTGGGCGCGGCGCCGATAGTCACCAAGTTCATCCTTTGCCAGCGCCGTCAGATCATATTTCACATCGCCATCATCATAGGTCGCGCTGCCGCCGGTGATCGGCACGGCGTTAAGAAGGGCCCGCCCAAGCGTCGTCTTGCCCGACCCCGATTCCCCGACAAGCCCGAAAAACGAGCCGCGGTTGATATGAATCGAGACATTGTCGACAGCCTTCAGGATCGAGTGCTGGAACAGGCCCTGGCCAATCTTGTAGCCAACCGACAGGCCGGAGGCGGAAATCAGGACATCGTCACTCATCATGCCTCCTTGCCAGCATAGATATGGCAGGAAACGCGGTGCGCCGGATCAATCCATTCCTCGAGCGGGACATTTGCCGAGCAAGCCGGCCCCACAACGTCGCTACAGCGCGTGTTGAACACACACCCGCCTGGCCTCTCGAGCGGCGAGGGAATGTCCCCCGGCACCGGCGTCAGCGGCGCGTCGAGATCATCGAGGCGCGGCAGCGCGGCCAGAAGACCCCTGGTGTAGGGATGGCGTGGATCGCTTATCACCTCGCGGACCGGCCCCTCTTCGATCAGCCGGCCAAGATACATCACGCTGACCTTGTCGGCGGTCTGCGCCACAACGCCAAGATCGTGGGTGATGAAGACGATACCCATGTTGAATTCATCGACAAGTTCCTTCATCAGGTCGATGACCTGCGCCTGGATCGTCACATCCAGCGCCGTCGTCGGCTCGTCGGCGATCAACAGCCGCGGCTTGGTCGACAGCGCCATGGCGATCATCGCGCGCTGGCGCATGCCACCCGACAGCTCAAACGCATATTGATCAACGCGGCTCGACGGGTCGGAGATGCCGACACGGTCAAGCATCTCGATCGACATCTCGCGCGCCTGCGCCTTGCTCATCTCGGCATGGAGCTGCAGCTGCTCGATCATCTGCTTGCCGATACTGATCGACGGCGCGAAGCTGGCCATCGGTTCCTGGAAGATCATCGAAATGGCGCCGCCGCGAACCACCCTCAGATCATCCGTGCGGCTCAGCGACAGCACATCAATGCTGCCGCTGTCAGTATGCAGGGTGATCCTGCTCTCCGGCGAATATATGGCGTTCGCGGCGTTCAGATGCATCAGCGCCTTGGCGGTCACCGATTTGCCGGACCCGCTCTCGCCGACAAGGCCCATCACCTCGCCGCGGTTCAGCGAAAAGCTGACATTGTCCACCGCGGTGATCAGCCCCTCATCGGTGCGGAACTGTAATGTCAGATTTTCAACTTCGATCAGACTGTCCATTTCGATCCCCTATTTGCCAGCGTCCGAATAGGGGTCGGCAGCATCGCGCAAACCGTCACCGACAAAGACAAAGGCCATGACAAGGGTGATGAAGAAAATCACCGGGATGAAATACCACTGGTAATTCAGCAGCACGTCGGCGCTGGTCACATTCTGCAGCATCACGCCAAGCGAATTCACCGGATCCTTCAGACCGAGGCCGATGAAGCTGAGCGCCGTTTCGGAGAGCACCATATAGGGGAATGAAATCACCAGATCGACGATGATGTAGCTGGTAAAGCTTGGCAGAAGATGCCGGCGGATGATGTGACCTGACGAGGCACCGCAGAGCTGCGCCGCCAGCACATATTCCTGGTTCCGTTCGGTCAGGAGATGCGTTCGCACGCGCCGGGCCAGCGTCGGCCAGCCAATCAGGCCAAGAATCAGCGAGATGAAGAAGAATCGCATCTCGGCCGACCATTCCTGCGGAATGAAGGCGGCGATCGCCATGAAGAGCGGGATCGCCGGCACCGTTCGCACAGCATCGGTCACCATCTGCAGGACCGAATCTATCCACCCCCCGTAATAGCCTGATATACCGCCGATAATCAGCGCCAGCACAAAGGCGATGAAGACGCCGATACTGCCCACCTTAAGCGAGGTCCATATCGCATGCAGGGTGCGCGAGAAGATATCCTTACCCGTGGCATCGGTGCCAAACAGATGGATGTAGCCGTCACTTACGCCGAACAGATGTGTCTTTGCCGGGATGAAGCCGAGAAGCTTGTATTCCGAGCCCTCAACAAGAAACTGGACGTAGCGACGCTTGTCCTCATTGATTGTCTCGACCCAGCGAAAATTGGTCTTGATCGAACGCTCGCGTTCGATGGTGTGAAGAAAGGGCCGGGCCGAGCAGCCATTCTTGTCACAGAACATCGGCACGTTGGGGGCGCCATTCATATAGTCCTTGTTGCGACCGGCGATCGTTGGATCATAGGGCGACAGGAACGGTGCCAGAATGCCGGATATCATAAGAACCATCAACACCATGGCGGCCGTCATCGCGGCGCGCTGTTTCTTGAAGCGGGCCCAGACAAGCTGGCGCTGCGAGGCGGTGAAATAGGCCTCCCTCGCCTTCTGGTCGCGAACAGTCTGGTCATGCACGGTATCTGTTGTCATGGCCTACCTGATAATGCTCTTGCGAATACGCGGATCGAGAACCGACAGCAGCAGGTCGGTGAAAAAATTCAGCGCGACGATCGATGCCGTCAGCAGAAAGATGATGGCGCCGGCAAGCTGCTGGTCGTTTGAGCGGGCCAATGATTCAATCAACAGCGCCCCGGCGTCGGTCAGCGTCAGGATCAACGCCACGATGGGCAGCTCGTTGAACACGCGATTCAGATCGAAACCAAGGCTGTTGACGATGGGGCCAAGAGCGTGCCGGGCCGGATAGCGCCACAGCAGCTTGCGGCCCGAAACGCCGCGTGCCGCCGCGGCGGTGACATAGAGCTTGCCGATCTCGTCAGACATCAGCGCGCGGACGGTCTGCAACGCAAAGGCTGTCGCCGACCAGCCAAGGATGAAGATCGGAAGCCAGGCGTGTTTCAACAAATCGATGAATTTGTCGATGCTCCAGGGCGCGTCCCGATATTCCTTTGAAAACAGCCCGGTGAGAGTGTCACCGAAATACACTGTCGAGAACAGCATGATCAGCAACGCCAACAGGAAGTTGGGCATGGCAAGACCAAGATAACTGACAAATTTAAGCGTGTTATTCATCATCGCGCTGCGGCTGGCGGCGGAAATGATGCCGACCGGGATGGCGATGGCATAGGCAAGCGCCAGCGACGCAAGGCAGACGCCAAGCGACAGCCAGAATTTGGTGCCAAGAAGCTGCGCGATATCAACCCGCAGGATACAGCTGTTGCCAAACTCGCCCTGAAAGGCATTGACGATCCACAGCGCCCAGCGCTGGGCAAAGGGTTTATCAAGACCGAGCCTGATTCGCTCATTCTCGATATCCTGGACGGAGATGCCGGATCCCTGGGTGTTCTTGAAGGCGAGATAGCGCTCGGCGCAGTCGCCGGGAACAAGTTCCATAAGCGTGAACACGATCAAGGAAACGATGACCAGTGTCAGCATCGCGAACAAAGCGCGGATCAGGGCAAACTGGGCAAGCTGTTTCATGGGGATGCAATCATGCTGAACTTAAATACAAGAAAGAGGCGGGCGTGACCGCCCACCTCTGAATTTTAAAACCCTGACAGGCCTACTCGTCAAGGAACCACTGCGTGGCCCGGTACGGATAAGTCCGGTAGTAGTCATAGGACGCTGTCTTGAACGAGGTGAAGTTCTTCAGCTCATTGCGATGGTAGATAGGGCTGGTCGCCAGAACAGTACCGATATACAGAAGATTTTCTGTCATCGTAGCCGCCATGCGCGAGCCGATCTCCGCAGCTTCAGCGCTGCCGGGAGTGGCAGACTGGAACGCGTTGATATCGTCCATCATAGACTTCACAAAGGCAGGCGGCTCAACACCATTGGCGCCGTTGGAGCTTACCCATTCCGCCCACAGCATACCGGTGCGATGCTCAAAGTAAGTGCCGAAAGGTGGGACCCACATTTCGTTGTTACCCATCACAATGGCAACCGGCTGACCGCGCTTCCACATGCCGACGTCAAGCTTGTTTGCCGACTGCGCAGAACGATACTCATCCGGGGTCACTTCCTTGACTGCCGTCTGAACGCCGACCTGTGACCAATGATTGGCCACCAGCTCGACAACCTTGCCCGAGATGCCCTGGGTTGCGAATTGCATGTTCAGGGCGATCTTCTCGCCATTCGGAAGCTCACGGAAACCGTCGCCATCCGTGTCCTTCATTCCGATCTCATCCAGAAGTGCCTTGGCGGCTTCCGGATCGTATTCGGTGGCGTAGCTCAGCCACTTTTCATCAACGAACTCAGGCTTCGGCGAGAAACCGATATTCTGCCGTGCGACACCCTGGCCAAAGAAGGCCACTTCGTTGATCTCGTCGCGATTGATGGCGACCGACATGGCCTTGCGGAAGCGCACATCTCCGAACACCTTGCGCTTCTCCGCATTCTCCGAAGTCACGTTGAAGGAAAACGACTGCGTGGGGATCCCCGGCCGCAGGTCGACGGTGTAGTTGCCCTTTTCCTGGTTCTCCAGCAGCAGCGGCGCATCGATCAACTGCAGGGACTGCGACTTGTAGTCAACTTCCGCATTGACCAGTTTCAGCACGCGAACCTGCGGGTCGTTGATATAGACCTCATCCTGTTCAGAGATGTAGGGAAGCTGCTGGCCAGTCGGGTCCACCTGATGGAAATACGGGTTCGCCACATAGTGGCGGCCCTCGGCGGTGTCGCGAATGGTGATGTGTGATTCCAGGGTCGGAACGACATCTGCCGGCAGGTTGGCAACCTTTTCCGGGCTGTTAAGCAGCGGCGACGGTGTGTCGGTCCAGTCCGAGTTGCCGTAATAGGCAGCAATCACGGCATAGCCATCCTCAAAACCCATCGACTTGGCGAGTTTGTCAGCATCCGGGTTGATCGCCGGATGAAACTTGCCAAGGAAATGCTTCGGCTGCCAGCCCTGGGCGTAAGAGGTGGCGAAGTGAGCCAGAAGACCCGGCTTCGGTGCCGGCATCTTGAAGGTCACTGTTTGCGGGTCGGTGATCACGACCTCCATGCGCTCACCGGCAACAAGAGCATAGTCCTTGGGCTCGGCGAAGACCTTCGGGTCCATCATCAGATGATCGTACCAGAACTTCACGTCTTCAGCGGTGAACGGGTGGCCATCGGACCACTTATGGCCCTTGCGAAGATGGAAAGTCAGCTCGGAAAAATCGTCATTGAACTCCCAGCCCTTTGCCACATTCGGCACGATCGTCAGCAGATCGTCCGAATAGCGGACGAAGTTCACATGGCGTACCGACAGGAAGTCAGATGTACCGGCCTCGGTGGCGTTCGACAGCGTATCAAGGGTGCCGCCATATTTGCCGACGCTGTCATACGGCACGACAACAAGCGGTTCGGATGGGATACGCTCAGCAAGAGACGGAAGATCTCCATTGCCGCGGATCTGGCCATTCAGTGCTGCGCTGTCCGGGTTTGCCGAGAACGACATGGAGCATCCGGCTGCAGTTTCAAATTCAGCCTTTTCGAATTGCTGTGGGTAGGCGCCATCCGCCACACCCTTCATATCCGCCACGGACACCGCCGGGCAGCTTGCATATGCGCTTGCCGGCAGTGCCAGTAACGCCAATGTTGAAAGGAAATATTTTTTCATCGCCTTCTCCTGATTACTCTGAACCCCGAAAATGGGCCCTAAACAACAGCACCCGCAGGACAACGAGTCGTTTCTGATATTTGAGATCTCATCGGAAACTTCAGACGCAACCACCGCCTGTTGTTCCGCCAATATCGCAAACCCCCTTAGGATGCGGTCTTTACGGTGCAAACTGACTTTAATTGGCAGGGAACCGAATATCCGTGAAGACCACTGCGTTCCCACCGCTCAAGGTCGCTGACTTAGGAATAGACTGCATTGGTTACAGAGATGTGACAAGGGGCAGTGAGCTAAAACTGATTCAATCGCAAATCAATGCCGCCCCCTGATGACACCATCGGGGGTAATCATCGTTTGGGAAAACCTGCCTTCCGCATGCCGCATGCGATGCGTCAGCAGCCGTTCCAGCATCGCCAGCCTGATGGCCTCGGCCCCGCTGTCACTGGCGATATTGCGGCTCTCGCCCGCGCCGTCATGATCGAACAGGATCGGCGGCAGCCCACCATTGAAATGCACCAGCGAATGCTTTGCAGTGCGCAGGATGGCAACACCACATTCCTGCGAGGACAGGCCAAGCTGTTGCTGCGCGGCGGTGGGGTTCACCGGGTCGCCGAAATCAAGTTCGGAAACGCTGTAATCACGCCAGCCTTCCGGCACCTCGCCCCTCGCCAGCGGTAACAGCGAATGTCCATCGACGCTATCCGGACCATCCTGCCCCAGCCAGTCGAGGATCGTTGGCATGACATCGACCGATTCGGTTGGCTGATCAACACGCGCCGGACGTCCCCCCGGCACCCGGATCATCAGCGGCACCCGAAACGCCGCGTCGAGATAGTTCATCTTGCCCCAGCATCCGTGATCGCCAAGCAATTCGCCATGATCCGATGTCACGACAATCAGCGTGTCCTCATACTGGCCACGTGACTTGAGATGTTCGACAATCCGTCCGAAATGATGATCAAGCTCGGCCACCAGCCCCATATAGACGGCCCGCAGCATCGCCGTCGTCTCCTTTGACGGTACCAGATCGGGAAAGCCACAGACCATGTCGCGGACCTGACGATGCGCCATGACGTGTGTGTTGAAGGGATGTGATGCCGCGAACGCCGCGCCATCGCCGCCAGCCGGCGCCGGCATCTTCGCCGGATCAGCTAGGCTGTTGAAAGGGGGCGGCGCGACAAAGGGCGGGTGCGGCCTGATGAAGGTTGCATGCGCGCACCAGCCATCGCCGCGGGTCGGCAGGTCTTCCAGCAGGCGGTCGGTCAGAAAGGCGGTATCGCTATGCTCGGCTTGATACAGCGCTGGGGAATCCGGCCGGTCGCCAACCGGAACAAAGAGATCATCGCCAGCCGGCACATCATAGCCCTGTGCCGCAAGATAGCCTCGCCAGGTGCGGCTGTCGTCAAACCGCAGCTCAAGCGCTTCAAGGAACCCGTTCATCACCTGCTCATAGGATGTCAGAACAGGATCGTCGGCAGCATAGTGGCGCGGGTCGGCGGCGGTGTCGGTATAGCCATATAAAAGTGGCGTGATGCCGCCGCGCCGAAGCTCCGTCGCCAGATTGGGTTTATCCATCGGCAGCGGTGTTCCATTGCGAACCGACCGGTGATTCATCGCATATTGCCCGGTCAGTAGCGATGCACGCGCCGGTCCGCACGGACTTGTCACCGAAACATGGTTGGTGAAGGCAACGCTGTCATTCATGAAGGCCCGCAGGTTTGGCAGCGCAACGGCCGCGCCAAGCGCGCCGAACAGGCAATCGGCGCGCATCTGGTCAAACACGACAAACAGGATACTCGGACGCGT
>SHBC01000041.1 GCA_004213025.1 SAR116 cluster bacterium | reverse complement strand
CAAAAGCCAATCCATACTCAGCAGCTGCCGCATCCATCAATTTCGGCACATGCTGTTTCAGTTGGTCTTCGTCGGAGGCTGTACCGGGTAATGAAAACTGTTCTTTCAGCGCGTCCGCGAACTCTTCGAGATCGCTTGGCTTCATTGTCTTCCATGTCGCCGACCACGAAAGTTTGGCTTGATGCAGTCAGCAGATGGCAGAAGACATTGGATTTACATTTCGAGGCAAGCCCGCATTCAAGTCCCCTAAGCCCGGCCGGCCGCGTCGGCGGCGTTGTCGGTCAGCGCGCCCTTGGCCTGGCCGCCCTCATCCGGCGAGGCAAAGCCGAAGATCAGCCCGTCACCCGCCGGGTCAAGCCGCACCTCGACAAGGTCACCGTCACCGAACCGGCCTTCCAGAAGCGCCTCGGCAAGCGGATTCTGCACCGCGTTCTGGATCACCCGCTGTAGCGGGCGGGCACCGAATTGCGGGTCATAGCCGCGGGTCGCAAGCCACGCCGCTGCGTCATCATCAAGCCGCAACGTCACCCCGCGTTCGGCGAGGCGGGCCTGCAGCCGTGCGAACTGAATGCTGACAATCGCCCCCATATGGTGCGGCGACAGCCGGTGGAACAGCAACACCTCGTCAAGCCTGTTCAGGAATTCCGGCCGGAAGGTTGATTGCACATCGGCCATCACCTGGTCACGGGCGACATCGCTGTCCTCGTCATCACCAAGCGCCAGCAGGTGGTCGGCCCCGATATTCGAGGTCAACAGGATGATGGTGTTGGCAAAGTCGACCCGCCGTCCCTGGCCATCGGTCAGGTGACCCTCATCCAGAACCTGCAGCAGGATGTTGAAGATGTCGGGATGCGCCTTCTCGATCTCGTCGAACAGCACCACCTGATAGGGCCGGCGGCGGACCGCCTCGGTCAGGCTGCCGCCCTCCTCATAGCCGACATAGCCCGGCGGCGCGCCGATCATCCGCGCGACCGAATGTTTCTCCATATATTCCGACATGTCGATGCGCAGTACCGCGTCATCCTTGTCGAACAGGAAGGCGGCAAGCGCCTTTGCCATCTCGGTCTTGCCAACACCGGTTGGCCCCAGCATCAGGAAGCTTCCCATCGGCTGGTGCGGGTCGGACAGGCCGGCACGCGAACGGCGGGTGGCGTTGGCGACGGCGCTGACGGCCTCTTCCTGGCCGATGATGCGGCGGCCGATCTCGGCCTCCATGGCCAGCAGCTTCTCACGTTCACCCTCCAGCATCTTGTCGACCGGGATGCCGGTCCAGCTGCTGATCGCGGCGGCGATCTGGGCGGCGGTGACCTCTTCATCGACCATGTCGGATTGTGACACGGCGACCTTTGCCGCGGCCAGTTCCTGCTCGATCGCCGGAATGCGCGAATAGGCAAGTTCCGCTGCTTCTTCGAGCCGGCCTTCGCGCTGCGCCACTTCAAGCCGATGGCGCGCTTCCTCCTGATCCTGCTGCAGGCGGCCGACCTCGGCCATCTGGGTCTTCACATCATCCCACTCTGCGGTCAGGGCGGCGGATTTCTCTTCAAGAGCTTCAAGCTCGACAGCGATGGCGTCGAGCCGTTTCTTCGATGCTGCCTGGCTTTCCTTCTGCAGCGCCGCCTGTTCGATCTTCAGCTGGATGATGGCACGGTCGGTGGCGTCGAGCTCGGCCGGCTTGCTGTCGGACTGGATCCGCAGATGGCTTGCCGCCTCATCCATGACGTCGATGGCCTTGTCGGGAAGAAAGCGTTCGGAAATATAGCGATGCGACAGCCTTGCCGCCGCGATCAGCGCGTCATCGGTAATCCGCACGCCGTGATGAAGCTCGTATTTCTCCTTCAGGCCGCGAAGCACGAAAATCGTGTCCTCGACCGTCGGTTCATCGACGAAAACAGGCTGGAAGCGCCGCGTCAGCGCCGCGTCCTTTTCGACATATTGCCGGTATTCATCAAGCGTCGTGGCGCCGATACAGCGCAATTCGCCGCGCGCCAGCGCCGGCTTCAACAGGTTCGAGGCATCCATCGCGCCGTCACTCTTGCCGGCACCGACAAGCTGGTGCATCTCGTCGATGAACAGGATCACCTCGCCATCGCGCGCCTGCACCTCCTTGAGGACGGATTTCAACCGCTCCTCGAACTCACCACGATATTTCGCGCCGGCGACAAGCGCCCCCATATCAAGCGACAGCAGCGCCTTGTCAGCAAGCGCCTGCGGCACATCACCATTGACGATCCGCTGCGCCAGCCCCTCGGCAATGGCGGTCTTGCCAACGCCCGGCTGGCCGATCAGCACCGGGTTGTTCTTTGTCCGGCGGGCCAGAATCTGGATTGTCCGGCGCACCTCGGCCTCGCGGCCGATCACCGGGTCGAGCTTGCCGCGCCGCGCCGCGTCTGTGACATCGGTGGTGAATTTCGACAGCGCCTCATAGCTGTCTTCGGCGGCGTCGCTGTCGGCGGTACGTCCCTTGCGCATGTCGGTGATGGCGGCGGTGAGGCGGCCAGCGTCAATCCCGGCACCGGCTATGATCCGGCCAATCTCACCCTTGCTCCGCGCCATCGCCAGCAACAGCGCATCAACCGCCAGGAAACTGTCGCCAAGTGTTTTTGATTCGCTCTCGGCCTGCTGCAGGACCCGCGCCAGATCGATATCCAGCTGCAGCTGGTCGGCCCCGCTTCCCGTCACCGCCGGGATGGCGGCAATGGATTTGTCGAGCCCCGCCTCCAGCGCGCCAAGATCACCGCCGGCGCGGCCGATCAGGCTACGAACGGTGACATTGTCATCGGACAGCAGCGCACGAAGCAGATGCATCGCGGTGATTTTCTGATGGTTCGCGGCCAGCGCGTCATTCTGCGCGGCCATAACCGCATTGCGGACAAGGGCGGTGAATTTATCGGTCTGCATGGCACTCTCCTTCCCGGCCAGCCGCCTGCCATTTCACGGGCCATCCTCTGGCCATATATTGGCAACCCATGACGGCACCACGATGTGGCACAGCACACAGTCTAGGCATAAAAGGCCGCTTCGCCCTCCCAGCAGCACCGTCTTTCGACATTTTTTATGGAAGGGCTTTGTTGTATGCGATTTAGTTATGAACAGATGGCTGCCAGTTCAAGGGGGGTTGCGTCAGTCCCGGCCCGGTCAGGAAATGGTCGAAAAGCCAGCCCTTGGCGCATTCACCGCTTGCCGTGCGACCCGGCCCCATGGTGAAATCCCCGCCATGAGTGATCCTGTTGCCGATCCCATTGCGGCGCCCCGTACCCCCGGTCTTGATTTACCGACCTCGACGCTGGATTTCATGCGGGTTGAGTGGCGGTTTCTTCTGTTCGGCATGGCCATGGCCTTCTGCTCGTCGCTTGGCCAGACTTTCTTCATCTCGCTGTTCTCGGCCGAAATTCGCGGTGAACTCGGGCTCAGCCACGGCGCCTTCGGCACCTATTACGCCATCGGCACGACCGCCAGCGCCATCACCCTTCTGTGGCTTGGCAAGCTTGCCGACACGATGCGGGTCGAAAAGCTGGCGCGGCTGGTGATCTGTTGCCTGTGCGCCAGCGCCCTGCTGTTCAGCCAGGTCTATTCGGTGGCGACGCTGATCATCGGGCTTTATCTGCTGCGGCTGTTCGGCCAGGGCATGACATCGCATGTCTACACAACGGCGATGGCACGGCGCTATGTTGCGGCACGGGGGCGGGCGCTGTCGCTGGCCCAGCTTGGGATCAATTTTGCCGAATCCATCGGCCCGGCCTCAATTGTCGCGCTTCTTGTGATCTATGACTGGCGCACGCTCTGGTTGTTCCTGCCGCTGTTGCCGCTGGTCGGGCTGGTCCCCTTCATCCGGCGGTTGACACAGCGCACCCGCTATCAGGATGGTGGCGGGCTGGAAGGCGTCAGGGCGGCGGCGGCGGCGGCCGGAATCGATGACCGGCAGGACGCCGCTATCGTGACCATCGACGGTGTCATGCATTGGCGGCGGCGCGCCGTCATCCGCGACCGCCGGTTCTGGCTTGGCCTTGTCGGGCTGTCGATGGTGCCTGGATTCAGCGTGACCGGCCTGTTGTTTCACCAGATCTATATTGCCGAGCTGGCCGGTGTGACGCTTGGCACCTGGGCCGCCAATTACGTGATCTATGCCGCCTGTGTTGTCGCCGGGACACTGATCTCGGGACAGCTTGTCGACCGCTTCACCGGCCGCCGCGTGGCGGCGCATCTGATGCTGCCGATCGGGCTTGCCTGCCTGTCGCTATGGCTTGTCGAGGGCAGCGTTGGCGTGTTGCTGTTCTTCATCTTTTTCGGCCTAGCCTCTGGCATGCCAAACACCGCCGTCGCCGCCACCATGGCCGAAATGTACGGCACCCGCTATCTTGGCGAGGTGAAGGCGATATTCCTGCCGCTTGGCGTGTTCAGTTCGGCCCTGTCACCGATGGCGATGGGCATGCTGATCGACGCCGGCTATGGAATGGCCACATTGATGGCCTTTAATATCGGGCTGGCGTTGCTGGCCCAGGCCGGGGCGACATGGATGCTGACGAAACCACCTGTGGGACAGAGATGATTTTTCGCAACCTGATGGGCAGTATGGTGGGGATTCTGCCAAGGATTTTGATAGGGATATTGATCGGCCTTCCGATGATGTTCATTGGCACCGGCGCAGCCCTGGCCGATGACTTCTGGGGCGGCACCTGGTTCACCTGCGAATTCGCCAAAAGCCAAACACCACCACATGATTCCTGCGCCATGTTGGATGATGAGGGGTTCCGCTTTACCGAC
Organism: SAR116 cluster bacterium; assembly: GCA_004213025.1. Next base: position 3,857 of record SHBC01000041.1, on the reverse strand, counting down.
GGCAGGTTCACCTATGTCCGCATCACCGAATCCGACGAGACCGCCTGCCGGGGCGAAAAAGTTGGCCAGTGTTTCCGCCGCGACCGGCCGGCGATCAGCATCCGCACTTCCGACCGTGGGCAGCTCGACCTTGGCCCGGACCGGATCAAGGTGCAATATCTGTTCTGCACGCAGACTTTCTATTTCAAGGATACCGAGCATTACCGCGAAATCTGGCCGGACGAGAAACGTTGTTTCTGGGCCCGGAAGCGCCATTTCTATATAGCCCGCTACGAAGGTGACATCACGGACGCGCCATGACAGACAACGCACCATCCACAGCCTGTATCGCCCTTGACGAGACGCGCCGCGTGATCCGCGTGGCCGGCGGCGAGGCAGAGGACTTCCTGCAGTCGCTGGTCACAGCGAACGTCGAGACATTGCCGGTCGGCGCATGCCGGCAGGGCGCGCTGCTGACCCCGCAGGGGCGCATCCTTGCCGACATGATGATCCACCGGCAGGCGGATGGATTCCTGCTGGAATGCGATGCCACACGCGCTGATGATCTGTTTACAAGGCTGCGCCGCTACCGGCTGCGCCGCCCGATTGACCTGGCGCAGGAAGCAGAATTGTGCGTCTGGGTTGGCTGGGGCGGCGGCGATCCGCCGGAGGGCGCCGCTGCCGACCCGCGCCATCCCGACCTCGGCTGGCGCTGGATCGGTCTGCGGGGCGACATGCCGCCGACCATCAATGAGGACGACGTGACGGCGCTTGAGACCTGGCATGCCCGCCGGATCGCCGCCGGGGTGCCGCAGGGACCTGTCGATCTGGTGCCCGAACGGGCGCTGATGCTGGAGGCCGGCCTCGACAGGCTTGGCGCCATCGATTTCGAGAAGGGATGCTATGTCGGCCAGGAGGTGACCGCCCGCACCCATTATCGCGGGCTGGTGAAACGCCGGTTGGCACCGCTGCGGATCGAAAGTGCGGCCGCCACATCCCTGTCAGGGGCAGCGGTCAGCGAAGGCGAATCAAAATTGGGAACCGTTCTCAGCCATGCCAACACGGGCGATGGCGCGGTCTGCCTTGCGGCGATGAAACTGTCCGACCTGCACCGCCTGATGACGGATGACAGTGCGCTGCTTATCGGTGATGTGCCAGCGCGGCTTGCCATTCCGGACTGGATGCTGCCGCTGCCGCAACCGGCGCGAACCGATGGCGGGTGACCTGGCCCGAATCCAGGCCCAGATCCGGGCTCATATCAGGGCTCATATCAGGGCTCAGGACTTGTCCCCGAACAGCGCCGCCGCCGCCTCGGTCACCGAACTCTTGCTGGCAAGAATTGTCTCCACCCGGGCGATTTCGGCCTTCATGCTGTCGATATAGGCCTGCAGATCCTCGACATTCCAGCGTTCCATCTCGGGGCCGACACCGGCCGGTTTGAGCGCCTCGAATTCATCCTCCATGGCATCCTCCCTGATGCGTGCCATAATATCAGTCCAGACAGCAGTATCGACTTTTTCGCACCGCACCGCAAAGGCCTTTGCAAAACAGGTGCTTCCGGCGTATAAGAAGGCTCTCCCGCTAGTTAAACGCGATATTGCGCCGGCCGGTTTTCCGGACGCGCCGCAGAAAGCAGGTAGTTATGACACAATTGCTCATGCCAAAGGCAACCGCCGTATGGCTGATCGACAACACCGGTCTCTCCTTCGACCAGATCGCCGATCTGTGCAGCCTCCATCCGCTGGAAGTGCAGTCGATCGCCGATGGCGAGACAGGCATCGGCATCCAGGGCTATGACCCGGTCCAGAATGGCCAGCTGACCAGCGCCGAGATCGAGCGCTGCGAGGCGGACCCGTCGGCACGTCTTGTCCTCGCCGAATCCGACCTGCCGACACCAAACCGGCGCACCAAGGGCCCGCGCTATGTGCCGGTGGCCCGCCGCGGCGACAAGCCCGATGGCATTGCCTGGCTGGTCAAGCACCATCCCGAGCTGAAGGATTCGCAGATCGTCAAGCTGATCGGCACCACCAAGGAGACGATCACCAAGATCCGCGAGAGAACGCACTGGAACATCAGCAATATCTCGGCAAAACATCCGGCGATGCTCGGCCTGTGCAAGCAGACCGATCTTGACGCTGCCATCGAAAAGGCAGGCGGCACGGTGCAGCAGGCCGAGGAACAGGTATCCAACATCACTGAACTGCCATAACCCGGTTACCCGCGCTGGCCGGGCGGCTTGATCGCCAGCCTGCGTGTCGGGCATGATGGAGACTGGCAGACAGCAAGACGGATCACGATGAGGATGATCCGCCATAATGGGAAGCAACGCCGGTGAGCGACGCCGAAATTGAGGAACAGCAGCAGCTTCATGCCCGCCTTCATACACTGGAGAGCGAGCATCGCGATCTTGACGATGTCATCGAAAGGCTGGCCGATGGCACGCCATTCGACCAGCTGCAACTGCAGCGGCTGAAGAAACGCAAGCTGGTGCTGAAAGACGAGATAACCCTGGTCCGAAGCCGGATCCTTCCCGATATCATTGCATAATCCGAGACGAGGCTCGCCCATGTCCAATTCCGCCATATCCAAGCCAAAGACCACATCCCGGCCAAGGGTTGTCGTGTGCATGGGAAGCCAATCCGACTGGGACACGATGCGGGAAGCGGCGAACAGCCTGGAGTCACTTGCCGTGCCGCATGAAGTGCGGATCATCTCGGCGCACCGCACGCCGGACAGGCTTGCCGAATTCGCGCGCGGGGCGGCGGCAGACGGGGTTGCCGTGATCATCGCCGGCGCTGGCGGCGCGGCGCATCTTCCTGGCATGCTGGCGGCACACACCAATCTGCCTGTTCTTGGTGTGCCGGTGGAATCGAAATCCCTGAAGGGCATGGATTCGCTGCTGTCGATCGTGCAGATGCCCGGCGGCGTGCCGGTCGGCACACTGGCCATCGGCGCAGCCGGGGCGCGCAACGCCGGCCTGCTGGCGGCGCAGATTCTGGCGCTGTCAGACGCCGACCTTGCAGATCGTCTTGCCACCTGGCGTCAGGCGCAGACGGATTCGGTTGCCGACACACCGTCATGACCGACGAGAACAGCATCCCGGGCACCGCCTGTATCGGCATCCTTGGCAGCGGCCAGCTTGGCCGCATGCTGGCCATCGCAGCGGCGCAGCTCGGCCTTCAAACACATGTCTTCGCGCCGGATGCCGACACAAGCCCGGCCGGACAGGTGGCCACCCGGACAACGACAGCGGCCTATGATGATATCGCGGCATTGCGGCGCTTTGCCGCCAGTGTCGACGCCGTGACAAGCGAGTTCGAGAATGTGCCTGCCGCAACGATGGAAGTCATCGGCGCCAGCTGCCTTGCCAGCCCGGGTGCCGCGGCGCTGCGGGCGGCGCAACACCGGATCGCCGAAAAGACCCTTGCCGCCGGCCTTGGCATTCCGACACCGCGCTACTGGCAGGTTCGCAACCGCGAGGATCTGACACTGGCCATGGAAGCGCTTGATGGGCCGGCCATCCTGAAGACCTGCCAGCTTGGCTATGATGGCAAGGGGCAGCGGCGGCTGATGCCCGGAGATGACCTGGCGGCGGTACTTGCCGAACTTCATAGCGATGACGCCATCCTTGAGGAGATGATTGCCTTTGACGGCGAGATCAGCGCCCTTCTGGCGCGCGATCCCGATGGCGCCATATGCCATTTTCCAGTTACCCAGAACCGCCATGAAAACGGCATTCTGGCCACCTCTGTCGCCCCGGCGCCGATTGTCCCGGCGCTGGCCACAGCGGCGCAGACAGCCGCCGCGGCGTTGGCCGATGCGGTCGATCTGGTCGGGTTGCTGGCGGTTGAATTCTTTGTCGGCACCGATGGCAGGCT
>SHBC01000040.1 GCA_004213025.1 SAR116 cluster bacterium | reverse complement strand
ATCGACACCGCGCCGGACAGGACGCAATAGATTTCCAGCGATGCATGCTGATGCAGCGGGTAGGTGATGTTCGGGGCCAGAAGAAACAGCCCCAGATACAGCTCATTGCTGACAAGATGCCCGCGGCCACCGACGATCTGGCCAGCTATCAGGCCTGTTGCCAGGCTGTCGGGAACATGCGTGCTGTCGAAAATCTGATACCAGCCGACACTGTCCAGCAAAGGTCGCAGCGCCGCGCTGGCGGGTGTCGACGGCATCGCGGCGACAAGCCCCGGCAGATGCTGCAGGACGGCATCCGGCGGATCGTTCTGCGGCGGCGTTCCCGGCTGGCACGACACGGATCGCAGATCGCCGATCAACTGGTCAAGCATGGCGCCGTCGGTGGCGGTGGGGGTGATCGTCGCGGCAAGCGCATCGGCAATCGATGCTGGCAGATCAAGGCTGACAATATTGTCGGTCATAAAACAAACGCCTCGGGCAACTGGTCTGGCACCACTGTTGGTCATGCGGTCATCTGTGTCAATCATCCGGCTATTATGAGCAATTGCGGGATGGGTAATTGCGGGCTGGTGATTTTGGTCGCCTCGCACGGCGCGGGTCTGTAGGGTTGCAGGCGAGACGGTGGCTGCGGATGGTGACGGCGCATGAGGATGTCGATTTTTGAGCAGCCGCAGGGTGACAGGCCGATGCTGGCGCTGGCGCTGTTGCTGGTCGGGGTGAGTATCCTGTCCTTGCAGGATTCGCTGGTGAAGTTTGTCGCCCCGCAGACGAGTTTCTGGCAACTTCAGATCATCCGTTCCTGCTTCAACCTTGTGATGCTGGCCGGGCTTGCCATTTTTACCGGCGGCCTCGGCCTGCTGTGGCCGCAACGACTGGGGCCGGCCATTCTTCGAGGTGTGCTGCTGGCGCTGTGCATGGCGTTTTTCTTCGGCGCCGCCCAGCAGATCACGGTGACCCAGATGGCGACCGGCCTCTATACCTATCCGCTGTTTGTCACGCTGCTTGCCGGGCCGGTGCTTGGCGAGCGCATTGGCCGCTGGCGCATTGGTGCGCTGATGCTTGGCGCTGCCGGTTGTCTGCTGGTGCTGAACCCGTTTGCCGACGCCTTCACACCCTTTCAGGCGGTGCCGGTGCTGGCGGGGTTCTTTTATGCCTGCAACATCCTGGTGCTGCGCCGCTATTGCCGAAATGAAAGCCCGCTGGCGCTGGTATGCATGGTCAATCTGCTGTTCATCGTGACCGGCAGCATGGGCGCGGTGGCGGCAAGCTGGCTTCCGGTCGATCCGGCTTGGCGCGAGATGATGCCCTTCATCCTTGTCGGTTGGCCGCAGGTCACCACCATCCTGCTCGGCTTTCTTGCCATATTGGCGGTGCTGAACCTGTTCGGGAACCTGTTTCTCAGCCGTGCCTACCAGACCGCCGACAGCTCGCTTCTGGCGCCGCTCGACTTTACCTATCTGCTGCTGATCGCGCTCTGGGGCCGGGTGTTGTTCGACAGCTGGCCAACCCCGCTGGCGATCCTCGGCATGGCGATGATCGCGGCTGCCGGCATGATCACCGCGATGCGCGAAAGACACCGCCCGTTCCACACGCCGGCACCGCGACAAAGCGGCTGACAGGCGGCTGCCAATTCAGTACATGTTGGGCCTCGCGCTCACGAAATAAACGGTCAGGAATATCATGAAGATCACGGTCAGGGAGTCGCCGACACATGGGCTTGGTGTCTTTGCCCTTCAGGATATTGCCGCCAGCGAGACGCTTGAACTCTGCCCCTATATCGTCATTGATGACGACGATCTGCAGGAGGCGAACCGCCTGAATGACTATCTCTTCACCAGCCCTGACGATCCGAATGACTATCTCGTCGTGATGGGGTGCGGCATGCTCTATAATCACGCCGCGCCAGGCAATGCGAAATGGGAGGTCGACGAGACCGACAACCGGTTTCTGCGGTTCTATGCCGACTGCGACATCAAGGCCGGCGAGGAGCTGTTCCATGATTATGGTGAGGAATACTGGACAACCAGGGCCGATGAATAGGCCCCGCCGATGAATAGGCCCCAAGGGCTAACCGGCCGGTGACATCAGGCTGATCACCTCCCGCGCCGTTCCCAGCGCCAGATAGGCAAAGGCGATGGCGCAGATGCGGTAGGTCCAGACCCGCCAGAGCCCGCCGCGTCCGCCGAACAGGCGGCTGATCAGACCGGCGCAGACAAAGCACCAGACAAGCGACGAGCCCATGAAGCCGAAGAAGAAGAGGGTATAGTCGATGCGGTCCGGGTTGCTGATCCCCAGCGCGCCAAAGGCGCTGCCAAGCGCCGCCCAATAGGCGACATTCTGCGGGTTCGAAAGCGACAGCACGACGCCGGAGCGCATGGCGCTGGCCCCCTGGTTCGCCGCCGTGACCTCGGCCTCGCTGCGGCTTGCCTGCCAGCTGTCAAAGGCCAGCCAGGCAAGATAGCCGGCGCCGGCAATGCCAACCGGAATTCTCAGCGAATCGGCCTGCAGCAACAGGCCAATGCCGGCGAGGCCAAGCACCGCCCATGCCGCGTCACCGACAAGCGAGCCGAATTGCACCGACAGCGCGGCGCGATACCCGCCGGACAGGCCGTGCCGGATGGTCTCGGCAAAGACGGCGCCCGGGGTTGCGTTGAAGATAAAGCCCAGCAGGAACGCCATGCCGAGAAGTTCAAAGGCGGGGATCATCGCAAGTGAAAAGACCGGTGTTGTTGCAGTGATGTCGATGATTTGCCGGCACGGACCGAAATCATGTCATTAATCATGCCATTCTGACGCGCCTTAAGCTTGCAATTCAAGTGTCACTGCCTAGACTCGCGCTGACGGCGGGCCGGGGGAGGCTCGTGCCCACTATCTTCTCATGTCTCCAGTTGACAGGAACCCTGCCGATGTTGCCTTCCGCCATTCAGCGTGCCACCAAGATCGTTGCGACAATCGGGACGAAGAGCGGCACACCCGACATGCTGCAGGCCCTCTCGCAGGCCGGGGTGAATGTCTTCCGGCTGAATTTCTCGCATGGCACACAGGCCGAACATGCCGAGCGAATCCGCGCCATCCGCGAGTTGGAGGCGGTAACCGGTCTTCCGACCTGCATTCTGGCCGATCTCCAGGGGCCAAAACACCGCGTCGGCGAGGTGGCCGAAGGGGTGGTGGTGAAGGTCGGTGACAGTTTCACCTTTGACAATTCGACAGCTGTCGGTGATGCCAGCCGCGTCGGGCTTCCGCATCCCGAGATATTCGCCGCGCTGAAACCCGGCGCGCGGCTGTTGATCGATGATGGCAAGCTGGTACTGCGCGTCACCGCAATCGACCGTGACAGTTTCACCACCATCGTCGAGGTTGGCGGTCCGCTGAGCAGCCGCAAGGGCGTCAATCTGCCAGACATGGTGATCGACAGTCCGCCCCTGACGGACAAGGACCATGATGATCTGGCCTTCGCGCTTGACCATGGAGTTGACTGGGTGGCGCTGTCGTTCGTGCAGCGCGCCAGTGACATTCTGGACGTCAAGGCGAAGATCGGTGGCCGCGCCGCCCTGATGGCGAAGATCGAGAAGCCGGCGGCGCTTGCCGAGCTGTCGGATATCATCGCGGCTTCGGACGGGATCATGGTGGCGCGCGGCGATCTTGGTGTCGAACTGCCGCCTGAGGAAGTGCCGGGATGGCAGAAAAAAATCATCGCCGAATGCCGGATGGTCGGCAAGCCGGTGGTGGTGGCAACGCAGATGCTGGAATCGATGATCACCAGCCCGACCCCGACCCGCGCAGAGGCATCGGACGTGGCCGGCGCGGTCTTTGACGGGGCGGATGCTGTCATGCTGTCGGCTGAGACCGCGGTTGGTCAGTTCCCGGTTGAATCGGTCCAGATCATGTCGCGGATCGTGGCGGCGGCCGAGCTACATATCGCCGGGAATCCGGAGGCCGCGCCGCCAAAGCTGCCGACAGAACCAAGCCTGTATCATGCTGTCGCGCTGGCCACCGTATCTCTGGCCGAAACGGTTGGCGCCGAGGTGATCATTGCGTTTTCAACCTCGGGCAACACGGCGGTCCGAATCGCCCGCGAACGCCCCCGCATTCCGTTCTTCGTGCTGTCACCCTTTATCGAGGTGCGGCGCCGGCTTGCTATCCTGTGGGGAACGCAGACAGCCGCTAGCACGATCACCGAGGATTTCGAGGCGGCCCTCGCCGAGGGTGTGCAGGAAATCACCGCCCGCGAGATTGCTGGCGCCGGATCGCACGCGGTGATCGTTGCCGGGATGCCGTTCGGTATCGCCGGCACCACGAATTCCATCCGCGTAACGACTCTCTAACCTACCTCCATTTTTTGTGATCAGTTTGCGATTGCAATTGCCGCCGCAAGCCTGTTCAACTTTCGGACATCAAGACCAAACAATCTACACCAACCAGGGGGGATGTCTGATGGTGAGTGTCGGCTTTATCGGGCTTGGCAATGTCGGTGGCAAGCTGGCGGGCAGTCTGCTTCGTAACGGGATCGACCTGACGGTCCGCGATCTGGACCGCGACGTTGCGCAGCCCTTTCTTGACGGCGGTGCGGCCTGGGGCGACAGCCCGAAGGCGATGGCCGAATCCTGCGATGTGATCATCACCTGCCTGCCGTCACCGGCGGCAAGCGCCGCCGTGATGGAGGCGGAGGATGGCATTCTTGCCGGGCTGGGACCGGGCAAGATCTGGGCCGAGATGAGCACCACCGACGAGGCCGAGGTGAAACGTCTTGGCGCGCAGGTGGCGGCCACGGGCGCGGCGGCAGTCGATTGCCCGGTATCGGGCGGCTGCCATCGCGCCGCGACAGGCAATATCGCCATCTTTGCCGGCTGTGACAGGCCGGTGTTCGAGCGCATGCTGCCGGTGCTGACGGTGCTGGGGCGGCGGATTCTGCATACCGGACCGCTGGGGTCAGCGTCAAAGCTCAAGGTGATGACGAACTACCTTGCCACGGCGAATCTGCTGACGCTGAGCGAGGCGCTTGTCACCTGCAAGGCGTCGGGACTCGATCTGAACACCACCTATGAGGCGATCCGGATTTCTTCTGGCAATTCCTTTGTCCACGAGACCGAGAGCCAGGTCATTCTGAATGGCAGCCGCGACATCAATTTCACGATGGATCTGGTGATCAAGGATATCAGCCTGTTCCAGGAACTGGCCGACCGCGCCGGTGTGCCGCTCGAGATTTCGCCGCTGATGATCGAGATCTTCAAGGATGGCGCGGCGCGCTATGGTGATCGTGAATGGTCGCCGAATATCATCCGCCGGCTGGAAGAGGCGACGGGGCTTGATATAAGCGCGCCCGGCTTTCCCGATGAAATGGTCGATGATGAGCCCGAGGAAGCAGGCCACGAGGTGGTGCCAAACCGCGGCTAGTCGCGGCGATCTGCCTCGAGGATGGTGACTGTCATATCCTCAATACCATCCGGCGGCACCGACAACCGCGCCGTAATCGTGCGCTCATCACCCGGGGCCAGCGCGGCCTCGCGGACGGCGATCGGGCGCGATAGAACGGCATTGCCGTCGCCATCCAGAAGGGTAACGGCCACCCGTTCGGGCGCGCCGGCGGCGGTGCCGAGATTGGCGAATGTCACGGTCACCATCACCGCGCCATCGCCGCCGTCAAGCGCCGCATCGAAACGTGATTCGGTCACCGCGAAATGTGGTGTGATGCTGACCTCGAGTCCGAACGGGGCCGGCAGGGGTGGTGTGATCCTGAAGATGGCGCTGGCGGCAAAGCCGGCAATCAGAATGCCGGCCAGCAGCAGCGCCAGCAATGTGCCGACAAGCCTCTGCCGTGGTGATGGCGGCGGTGGCGGCGATGGCAGGTCGGCAAGCGCATCGGCGCGGCCGACCTCGTCAGGCTGCATCAGATGCCGGCAATGCGGACATTCCACCATCACCGCTTCGCCAGCGTTCAGCGGGGGGACCGACAGGCTGTTGCCGCAAGCGGTGCAGATTCCAACCCGTGGATTGGGATTCGGGCGGCTTGGCATTGCCGCGGATGCTGTCGGTGAATTGTCATTCAGCGGCTGAAAAATCTCATCGCATTTATGACAGGCAATCCGGATTTGCTGGCCAGAATCGCGGGCCCGCGCAACAAGGTCCTTTTCAACGGCGCATTGCGCGCCGCAGCCTGGGCAGCGGTGGATGTCGCTCTGCTGGGTTTCCAGAATCAGGGTCATTCACGAAATACCCGGGTGGCTTGCCAGAAATGAAAATTGGTTGATGCCGACACTCTACGGGATGGACGCGGCCTGTCAATCTGTGCGGGTCAATCTGTGCGGGTCAATCTGTGGGGGTGGCGTGGTGTGTTCAGGAGCCAACAATGTGTGATCAGGTCAAAGCGGCTGTCCACGAAGCTGTTCGCGAAGCTGCCTCGTGACATCCACCGCCTGGTTCAGATGCGGATTGACCCGCAACGCCGCCTCGAAGGCCTGCAGCGCCGCCTGCAGATCGCCGCTGCGCATATTGATCATGCCAAGACCGCTAAGGGCGCCGAAATGCCGGGGCTCGAGATCGATCACACGGGCAATGTCGCGGCGCGAGCCGGCATCATTGCCAAGCAGAAACCGCACCGTCGCGCGCTTGTTCCAGGCCTCGGCAAAATCGGGATGATCCTGGATCAACTGGCTGAAGACCTGCTCGGCACCATCAAGCATGCCCCTGTTCATCAGCGCCATGCCGGATTGCATCAGCCTGTCGGCATCGGCGTCGCCATCGGACGCAATCCAGCGTGACCAGATTTCGGATGTCAGCTGTTCGGCCTCGGCCTGGCTGCCTGTCCGCACAAGGTCCGTGAAGAGACTGTCCAGCGCCGGATCGGTCTGATCGCCGGCAGCCGGCATCGCCAAACCGATGAACAGAAGGCACAGCGGAAGATATAACGAAAGATATAGCGGCAGACGCATGCGGGCTCGCAGGGGGGTGGGCGCCCCGGAAAATGTGCCAATTTGCTCTGTCCGCTTCATCATATTCATATGGGGCGCTTCGAAAAACATCCAAGATCATCAAAATGACGCAGCCGGGCTGCAGTTGGGCCGCAGCCGGGTCACAGCCGGATGATGGCCGCCAGCGTTTGTCTCAGAAGATAAAATGCCCTATTATCCGTCACCTAGAATTTGGGCGCCGTTCCGAGGTCCGCCATGACGTCACATCTCCGCAATCTTGCCATCGCCCCGTGGCTTCCCGTGTGGCTTCCTGTGTTGATTTCCCTGTGGCTGATATCCGCACCGATGGTATCGCCGTCATGGGGTGATGAAAACCAGACGAAGATCGATCTTCAGGCAGCGCTGCTGAATTTCCTGGACATGTCGGCCGACCCGCAGGGCCGGTTTCGGGTGATTGACCGGGCCACTGGCCAGGTTCTGCACACCCATGCCGGGGCGATGCACCCGAAGATCGTGCCGTTTGGCGAGGACAGGGTGTTGTGCATCGAGATGTTCGACAGCGCCGGCGGGCGTCATGACGCCGATTTCGTGATGCGGCAGACCCCGGCCGGATGGATGGTTGTCGATGTCCTGTTTGACCAGCGGCCGCTCCTCAAGAAAGCGCTGGCAGGTGCGCAATAGGCGGCATGGCAGAACCGCGTTTCAGATCAGGACTTTTCACACGGCTCTTTGTGCTTTGCGGGTCGGTGGCGTTGCTCAGCGCTGCGATTGCGACCCTTGCCTTCCACAGCTATCGCACCACGCTGACGAATGACCGGCTGGCGGCCGAGCTGGCGGCGCAGGCGCATGCCATCGCGCCGCTTGCCGGGGCGCGGCTGGCGGCAGGCGATGCCGTCGGCGCGTCACGTCTGCTGCGTTCATTTGCCGGTCTGCATTATGTGACCTGTGTTGACATGATTCGTGACGGGGTCGTTGTGGCATCCTTCCCGCCGCCAGGATGTGATCTGGTCAGGGCGAGGGGAAGCGATCGCGAGGTTCCGGTCACAACCACCGCCGGGGCGAAGCTGCTGTTCCGGGCCCGTGTGGATGATCATCTTCTGCTGGCACCGGTGCGCGCCGAAACCGCGCTTGTCGCCAGCCTGATGATCGGTCTTGCCGCGGTGATTTTCATCGTGCTGTCGCTCAGCTTCCGCAGAAAGGTGCTTGCCCCGCTGGTCGCTCTTCGTGATGCCATGCAGGCCTCGACGCCAAGCAATCCGGTGCGCGCCGAGCTGTTGCATGATGATGAGATTGGCACCATCGTCAAGGCCTACAACAAGCTTGTCGCGGCGGCGCGGCTGTTCTTTCGCCGGCTTGATCGCTCGCAGAAACAGCTTGCCGAGAGCGAACGCCGGTTTCGCGAGCTCGCCGAGGTGTCGGGTGACTGGTTCTTCGAGATGGACAGCGAGCTGCGGCTTTCCTTCCTTTCCGACAGGTTTTTCGAGATCACCGGCCTGACCCCCGACGATGTGATAGGCCGGACGCGAAACGAAATCGCCACCAGCACCAATGTCGAGGGCGAATTCGACAGGCATGTTGCCGACCTTGAGGCGCGCCGCGAATTCAGGCGTTTCGAATATGAGCTGGAAGGCGGGTGAAGCCGGTTTTTGTCAGCATCAGCGGTGTCCCCGTCTTTGATGAGGAGGGTAACTTCCAGGGTTATCGCGGGGTTGGCAGCGATGTCAGCGAGATCAAGCAGAAGGAACGCCAGCTTGCCGAAGCCAACCGCAATTTCGGTGATTCGATCAGCTATG
>SHBC01000004.1 GCA_004213025.1 SAR116 cluster bacterium | reverse complement strand
ATGGAAGAAATGAACCTTCATTTCACCGGCGATTTCCACGCCATCACATCGGCGCATAATCTGCTGTCGGCGATGATCGACAACCATATCTATTGGGGCAATGAGCTGGAGATCGACCAGCGCCGGGTGACCTGGCGCCGGGTCGTCGATATGAATGACCGTGCGCTGCGCGACATCGTGACAAGCCTTGGCGGCGTGTCGAACGGCTTTCCGCGGCAGGCCGGTTTCGACATCACCGTCGCCTCCGAGGTGATGGCCATCCTGTGCCTGGCGACCGATCTTGAGGATCTGCAGAAACGCCTTGGCGATATCATTGTCGCCTATCGCCGCGACCGGTCGCCTGTCTATTGCCGCGACATCAAGGCCGATGGCGCGATGACGGTGCTGCTGGCGCAGGCGCTGCAACCGAACCTGGTGCAGACGCTGGAGAACAACCCGGCCTTCGTGCATGGCGGACCGTTCGCCAACATCGCGCATGGCTGCAACTCGGTGATCGCGACGCAGACGGCGCTGAAGCTGTCAGACTATGTCGTGACCGAGGCCGGTTTCGGGGCGGATCTCGGGGCCGAGAAATTCATGAACATCAAATGCCGCAAGGCCGGTCTGGCGCCAAGCGCAATTGTCCTTGTCGCCACCATCCGCGCCATGAAGATGAATGGTGGTATCGCGCGGGCCGATCTTGGCGCCGAGAATGTCGCCGCGGTACAGGCAGGCTGCGCCAATCTTGGACGGCATATCGAGAACCTGAAATCCTTTGGCGTGCCGGTTGTCGTGGCGGTGAACCATTTCACCGGCGATACCGATGCCGAGGTCGCGGCGCTGCAGGCTTATGTCGACGAGCAGGGAAGCGAGGCCATCATCTCTCGGCACTGGGAGCATGGCGGTGAGGGGGCGCGCGAGCTTGCCACCCGCGTGGCCGAAATCGCCGACGCCGATATGGCCAATTTCGCGCCGATCTATCCCGATGAGATGCCGCTGTTCGAGAAGATCGAGACCATCGCCAAGCGGATTTACCGCGCCGACGAGGTGCTGGCCGACAAGAAAATCCGCGACCAGCTGCGGCAATGGGAAGATCAGGGCTATGGCCATCTGCCTGTCTGTATGGCGAAGACGCAATACAGCTTCAGCACCGATCCCAATCTGCGTGGCGCGCCGACCGGCCATTCGGTGCCAGTCCGCGAAGTCCGGCTGTCGGCCGGGGCCGGCTTCATCGTTGCCATCTGCGGTGAGATCATGACCATGCCGGGCCTGCCGCGCGCACCATCCGCAGAAAATATCTGCCTGAACGAGGCTGGCGAGATCGAAGGGCTGTTCTGACCTGTCTAGAGCGAGGCGGCGGCGGCGGTCAGCGCGTGATGAAGTGACTGCGCCGAGGCGCGCGGGCCATAGACGGTGAAGCCGGTATAGGCGTCGCGGCAGACCAGAAGACACAGCATATGATGAACAGGTGTCCGCACCGCCGCGCCGCCCTGCATCAGCCGCGTGTCGGCGGCGCTGAGCCGCTCCAGCATGGCTGGCACATCCTTGCCGGTGATATCGAACCGCACCCACGCATCGCTCTGGTCGGTGATCGAGGCCGCCGCCCCGAAGCTGGCGGCAAGCTCGCCAGCAAGATCAGTCACGCTGGCAGTCACGCTGGCAGTCATGCCGGTTTCGGCCTCGACAAGGAACTGGTCAGGCCCCATCCAGATCACCCCGTGCGTGCCGTTGCCGGTCCGCTGGCCAGGTGCCGGCAGGTCGGTGCCAAGCGTCTTTTTCGCCGCTTTCCTGAAACCTGCCGCCTTGCCACGGCGCATCGCCAGCGAGGCAAGACAGGTGTCGGCAATCTCGGCAATCCTGATGCCGCCGATGGTCTCGTCATAGGTGGTGATGCCGCCAAGGGCGGTGAGTGGTGTCAGGCTAGCCACGGAGCCGCTCTCCCTCGGGATCAATGAAATGCGGGCTGCAGATGCGGGCCCGCGCCGATCGTCCCTCAAGCGGGTTCATCAGCCGCACCGTCTCGCCATGCCGCTGTGCGCCGCAGGTGATGAAGCCAAGCCCGATCGAGGCTTCGAGGTGCGGTGACCAGGCGGCCGAGGTGACATAGCCTTCATCATGCGCCGGGTCGACCGGTGTGCCCTCGGCGAACAGATGCGCGCCGGCGGTCACAATATCGCCGTCGATGGCCTGCAGTCCGACAAGACACAGCCCGTCCTCGGCGACAAGCGCCTCGCGACCGGCCAGCACCGCGCCGATGCTGTCCTTCTTCGTCGACACCATCCGCGCCATACCGAGATTGCGCGCGGTGATGGTGCCGTTCAGCTCATTGCCGGTGACATGCCCCTTCTCGACCCGCATGACGCCAAGCGCCTCGGTACCATAGGGGGTGATGTCATAATCCTCACCGGCCGCCATCAAGGCGCGGATCATCGCATCGCCATAGCGCGACGATACCGCGATTTCATAGGCAAGCTCGCCGGAGAAGGAAATCCTGAACAGCCGCGCCGGCACACCGCCGCACACGCTGAGGTTGGCGCAGGCCATAAAGGGAAACGCCTCGTTGGTGATGTCGTGTTCCGGGTCGACAATGTCCTGCAGGACGCGCCTTGCGTTCGGGCCGGCAACGGCGAACTGCGCCCAGCTGTCGGTGGCGGAAATCAGCTGCACATCCAGGTCGGGGCGCAGGCACTGGCGCACAAATTCCAGATGCCGGTAGACGCCAACGGCATTCGCCGTGGTGGTGGTCATCAGGTAATGCGTCTCGCCAAGCCGCGCCGTGGTGCCGTCATCCATCACCATGCCGTCCTCGCGCAGCATCAGCCCATAGCGCGTCTTGCCAACCGGCAGGGTGGAAAACATGTTGCTGTAGACAAGGTCGAGAAAGGCGCCGGCATCACGTCCCTGAATATCGATCTTGCCAAGCGTGCTGACATCGCACACCCCGACCGACCGGCGGGTGGCCAGCACTTCGCGATCAACAGATTCGCGCCAATGTGTCTCCCCCTCACGCGGGAACCATTGCGCGCGAAGCCAGCTTCCCGCCTCGACAAAGACAGCGCCCTGCTCGGCCGCCCAGTGATGCGATGGCGGCAGGCGTGTCGGCCGGAAATCGCGGCCCACCGACCGACCGGCGAAAGCGGCGATCGGCGTCGGCGTATAGGGCGGGCGATAGATTGTGGTGCCGGTCTCGGCGATGGTCTTGCCTGTCAACTCGGCCATCACGGCAAGGCCAAGGACGTTCGAGGTGCGCCCCTGATCGCTTGCCATGCCAAGCGTGGTGTAGCGCTTCAGATGTTCGACAGCGCGGAAATTCTCTTTATGCGCCAGCCCGACATCCTTCACCGTGACGTCATTCTGCTGGTCAAGCCAGGCGCGCCTTGTGCCGCCGACATGCCATAGCGGGGTGATGGTGACGGGCGCGTCATCGGCCTCAGGCACCGGGTGAGACCGTGTCTTGATGCCAAGCTCGGCAAGCTGTGCCAGCGCCTGATCCCGCCCGTCGGCAAGCGCCCCGGCGGTGCTGAAGATACCGCGCGCCGCCCCGGCGACGGCAAGTCCTGGCGGCACCCCGTCCCCGGGGATGAAGGCGGCGATATCCTCCTGCCAGCGCGGCCTGCCGCGATGATGGCAGGTCAGATGAACATTCGGGTTCCAGCCGCCGGAAACGGCCAGCGCCCCGCAGGAAAGATGCCTGTGACGGCCATCGGCAAGCCGCAGCGTGACATGCCCGATGCCGCGTCGCCCGCTGCTGTTGCTGACAACGGCGCCGGCGATGAGTTCGGCGACATCGCTTGCCGGCGCGTCGGGGCGCGAATCGATGATGGCGGCGACGTCGATTCCGGCGGCGGCAAGATCGGCCGCCGTGCGGTGCCCGTCATCATTATTGGTGAAGATGGCAATCCGTTCGGCCGGTGCGGCGGCCCAGCGATTGACATAGGCGCGAACGGCGCCAGCCTGCATGATCCCCGGCCGGTCATTATTGTCAAAGGCGATCAGCCGTTCGGTGGCGCCGGCGGCAAGGATCGCGCGCCTTGCATAGACCCGCCACAGAATCTGGCGCGGCGTGCCCTCGCGCGGCACCGGCAGATGGTCCGACACACGTTCCAGAACGCTGTAAATCCCGTGATCGAAAATGCCGATGGCGGTGCTTCGCGGCATCATCCGGACATTCGGCATCGCGGCAAGCTCGGCCGCTGCCTGCGCCGCCCATTTATTGCCGCTCAGGTCGCCGACGGATTCGCGCTCCATCGTCAGCCGGCCACCGGCGCGAAAATCCTCATCGACGAGAATCACCTCGGCACCGGCACGCCCGGCCGTCAGTGCCGCCATCAACCCGGCCGGCCCGGCCCCGATGACAAGAACATCGCAATGCCGGAAGCCGCGATCATAGACATCAGGATCGGGATCACCCGACAGCGCGCCAAGCCCGGCCGCCTGGCGGATCACCGGCTCATAGACACGTTCCCAGAACGCTTTTGGCCACATGAAGGTCTTGTAATAGAAGCCGGCACCAAGAAAGGCCGAGAGGCGGTCATTCACCGCCATCAGGTCAAAGCCGAGCGAGGGGAATCGGTTCTGGCTTCGCGCCACCAGCCCGTCATGAAGTTCGGTCATCGTGGCGCGGCTGTTCGGCTCGCGGCGTGCGCCCTCGCGAAGCTCGACAAGGGCGTTCGGCTCCTCCGACCCTGCAGAGAGGATCCCGCGCGGCCGGTGATATTTGAACGACCTTCCAACCAGCCGCACGCCATTCGCCAGCAATGCCGAGGCGAGCGTGTCACCGGCAAAGCCGCCGTAACGGCGCCCGTCAAAGGTGAAATCAAGTGGGGTCTTGCGGTCGATCAACCCGCCACCCAGACGGTTCACCTGGGTCATGGCCGGCCTCCCGCCGCCGCGATGTCGGATGCGAGTTCAACGGCGAGAATCTCATGGCTTGTCGTATCGCGGGTGATCACCAGCCAGCTGCGGTCGCCCATCTCATGGTACCAGAGCTCGCGATGCGTTCCGGCCGGATTGTCACGAAGATACTGGTAGTCGAAGAATGTGGCGGCGGCATCGCTGGCGGACGCGTCCGGCCGGTGCAGAAGGCTGGCATCGCCAAGATAGGTGAATTCCTGCGAATCACGGGGGCCAAGAAGCGGGTGTTCGATGATCATGCCGCGCCGCTCCTCAATGCAGGTTGGGCTGTGCGCCCGACCCCTTCTCATCAATCATCATGCCGCGGCGGAACCTGTCGAGTCGGTAGGCGGTCGCGGTTTCGTGCGGCGTGTCGGTCGCCAGAAGATGGGCAAAGCAATATCCCGAGGCGGGGGTCGCCTTGAAACCGCCATAGCACCAGCCACCATTGAAATAGAGGCCGTCGACAGGCGTGCGGTCGATGATCGGCGAGCCGTCCATGCTCATATCCATGATGCCGCCCCACATCCGCACCATGCGGGCGCGCCCGATCATCGGCATCAGCGTCATGCCGCCCTCGCACACATCCTCGACCACCGGCAGATTGCCGCGCTGGGCGTAGGAATTATACATGTCGATATCGCCGCCGAAGACCAACCCGCCCTTGTCGGACTGGCTGATATAGAAATGGCCGGCGCCATAGGTGACAACGCCGGGGATCACCGGTTTCAGACCTTCCGAGACAAACGCCTGCAGGACATGGCTTTCAATCGGCAGCCGCATGCCGGCGGCCTGCATGACGCGGCTGCTGCTGCCGGCAACGGCGCAGCCAACCTTGCGCGCGGCGATGAAGCCGCGGCTTGTCTCGACCCCGCTGCAACGCCCGTTCTGGATGCGAAAGCCGGTGACCTCGCAATTCTGGATGATGTCGACGCCGCGCCGGTCGGCACCGCGGGCATAGCCCCAGGCGACCGCGTCATGCCGGACGGTGCCGCCACGCCGCTGGACAAGCGCGCCCTGGATGGGAAAGCGGGCATTGTCGAAATTCAGAAACGGGATTTCGGCGCGAAGCTGTTCGGCATTCAAAAGCTCGGCATCGGCACCATGAAGGATCATCGAATTGCCGCGCCGCCGATAGGCGTCACGCTGGCCGTCGGAATGGTAGAGATTATAGACGCCGCGCTGGCTGACCATGGAGTTGTAATTGACGTCCTGCTCCAGTCCTTCCCAGAGCTTTAGCGAGAATTCGTAGAAGGGCTCATTGCCGGGAAGGAGGTAGTTCGAACGGATGATGGTGGTGTTGCGACCGACATTGCCGCCGCCGATCCAGCCCTTTTCCAGAACCGCCACCGACGCCTCGCCATAACGGCTTGCCAGATAATAGGCTGTTGCCAGCCCGTGTCCGCCGCCGCCGACAATAATGAAATCGTAGGATGGCTGCGGGTCCGGGTCGCGCCAGGCAGGCCGCCAGCCACGGTTTCCGGTAAGACCTTCCCGCAGGATCCGGAATCCGGAATACCCCCCCTTTTTGTGCATGACACCTCGCGCTCGTCGCAGCTGACCTTCATCTCCAAGACAGCCACCATTGTCATGTCAATTCAAGCCTGAAGACGCCAGCATGCGACATTTAGTGGCGAGAATTGTCAGCACCGAACCGGCTGTTGGTCCGGCTGTTAGTCCGGCTGTCGGCATTGTCAATCAGCGGCGGTGGCCATCAGCTGTCGCGAAGCAGCGGTGCCGGCTTGCGGCCAAGGGTGCGCACGGCACCGGCCAGCCCCAGCATCGCCGTTGCCGCGGCACCAGCCATCGTGGTCATCAGGACAAGCGTGAAATCAAGTTCGAAATCCGAATCCAGAAAACCCTCGATCAGTCCCCAGCTGGCGATGCTGCCGATGACCGCCGCCGCCATCGCGGCCAGCATGCCAAGAAGCGCATATTCAAGGAACCAGGCAATGGCGATGGACACCCGGGTCGCGCCAAGAACCTTCAGGATCACCGAATCGGCAAGCCGCTGTGCCTCGGTGCTGGCAACGGTGCCGGCAAGAACGGCGATCCCGGCAACAAGCGTGACAAGCGCTGTCAATTGCACGGCCGCGCCAAGCAGGCCGATCACCCGCTGCGCCGTGGCCACGGCCTCGCGGACCGAAATGGCCGAGATGTTGGAAAAGGCGGCGGCGACATTGCGGTCGACGGCGATGGCCGCGTCGTCATTCTCGACACGGGTGCTGGCCATCCAGCTGTGTGGCGCCGCTTCCAAAAGCCCGGGTGACAGGACAAAGACGAAATTGATGCTGAAGCTCTCCCATTCAACGGCGCGTATATTGGTGATCTCGGCGCTGATCGAACGTCCAAGCACATTGAAGGTGACGCTGTCGCCAATCCAGACACCAAGCTCGCGAGCTTCCTCTTCGGACATCGACGCCAGTGGCGGCCCGGCATAATCCGCTGGCCACCATTCACCGGCGATGATCTCGCCGCTGTCAGGCGGCGTCGCCGACCAGGTCAGCGCGCGGTCACCGCGAAGCACCCAGGCCGACGCGCCC
Organism: SAR116 cluster bacterium; assembly: GCA_004213025.1. The sequence continues at coordinate 34,214 of SHBC01000004.1, read as the reverse complement.
TTCATGTCGAACTCCTCGGCTGGCGTGCCGCCAAGGCTGGTTACGCGCCCGCGAAGCATCGGTGTTTTCGAGACCGAGGTGACGCCTTGTGTGTCGCTGGTGATCGAGATGAAACGGTCGATCTGGTCAGGCTGGATGTCGATGAAGAACCAGGCTGGCGCGTCCTCGGCAACGCGTGTGTCGATCTGCCGGCCGATATTGGCCTGCGACAGCGAAACGGTGACAAGTACCGACAGACCAAGGCCAAAGGCGATGACGATGGCGCGCACTGGCGATCCCGGCCGGGTGATGGCGGATAGCGCCAGACGTCCAGGAACATAAGACGGTGCCGGCAGCCGGCGCAGCGCCACCAGGAGCAGCTCGCCAAGCCCGGCCAGCAGCGCAATCGCCACCAGCGATCCGCCAATGAAGATCAGCGTCAGCAGCAGGTCGCGGGTCGCCACGAAGGCCAGCCCGGCAAGGCCAAGAAGCGCACCAAGCGCCATCATCAGATAGGCTGGCCGTGGCCGTCCGCCTGGCATGCTGTTCAGGCGCCGGAACAGGTTTGCCGCCCGCACCTCCTCGGCCTTGGCAAGCGGCCACAGGGCGAACAGGAACGAGGTCACGATGCCAAAGCCCGCCGCGACGATCAGCGGCAGCGGATAGACCGACACCTCGATCGGCACGGTGACATAGGCCGACAAAAGATCGACGGCGAAGATCGGCGCGATGGCGGCAAGCGCCACCCCAAGCCCAACGCCAAGCCCGGCGATCAGCATCACCTGCAGAAGATAGATCCGGAAGATCAGCCGTGATGGCGCGCCAAGGCATTTGAAGGTGGCGATCACCGGCATGCGGCTGCCAAGCCAGGCCCGTACCGCGCCAGCGACACCAAGCCCGCCAATCAACAGCGCTGTCAGCCCGACGAGTACCAGAAACACCTCGGTCCGGTCGATGAAGACATCGAATCCCGGCGCCGCGTTCATCACATCGCGCACCCGCACGCCGTCATCACGCCCGGCCGCCCGCAGCGCCGCAACAGCCGCCTCGCGATCACTCTGCTGGTCAAGCAGAAGTCTGGTCCGGTGGGTGATCATGGCGCCTGGCTGATCAAGTCCGGTCATCGCAAGTGTGGCCTGTGACATCAGCACGCGCGGCCCGAAGGTCACGAAACTGACCGATCTGTCGGGCTCGTATGTCAGCGTGTCACTGACCGTCAGCTCGGCCTCGCCAATCCGCACTGGTGTCCCGGGCACAAGGTCAAGCGCACGCGCCATCTGCGGGTCGATTGCGATCATGCCGTCATCAAGCGCGGCAGCGACAGTGCCGCCGCTGCCAAGGGTGGCGGTGCCAACAAGTGGCCAGTTGGATTCAACAGCCTTCAGCGCCACCAGCTTGCGTGCCTCGCCAGCCTGTAGCATGGCCCGCATCTCAAGGCTTCGTGACAGCACGCCATAATCCTCGGCGATCGAGGTGACGCCCTGCGGTGTCGGCCTGTAGAGGCTTCGCAGCTCGACATCGCCGCCAAGAAGAAGCTGCGCGTTGCCGGCAATGCCGGTGCGCATCGCCTCGGCAACCGAGCCAACCGTGCCGATGGCGGCAACACCAAGCATCAGCGCGCCGAGAAACACCCGGAAGCGCGCCACCGAGCCGCGGATTTCACGCCGCGCCATCCGCCAGGCGAGCCGCCAGCCTGAGCCGCCACCCGCCATGTAGTCACCCGTCACGGGATTGTCTGTCATGTGGTTGTCCGCCATTTCCGGGATTACGCGGCGCGATGGGCAGAAGAGGCGCGGTCCTCGACGATCCGGCCATCCTCGATGGTCAGGACGCGGCGGCATTGCTCGGCAAGTCCGGGATCATGCGTGACAAGCACCAGCGCGGCACCGGCCGCCGCGGTGGCCTCGAACAATGTCGTGATGACCTTTTCGCTGGTGCCGCTGTCGAGGTTGCCTGTCGGCTCGTCGGCAAGCAGGATTTTCGGCCGCGGCGCGATGGCGCGCGCGATGGCGACACGCTGTTGCTCGCCGCCCGACATCTGGTCGGGAAGATGCGTTTTCCGGTGACCAAGCCCGACCGACTCCAGCGCCTCTGCGGCCAGATCGGCGGCGTCACTGCGGCCGGCAAGTTCCAGCGGCACAGCGACATTCTGCAGCGCCGTCATTGAGGGAATCAGGCGAAAGGCCTGGAAGACAATGCCGACCTTGTCACGACGCAGCGCCGCCAGCGCGTCCTCGCCCATGCTGGTGATATTCTGTCCGGCAAGTTGAATGCTGCCGCCGGTCAGGCTTTCCAGCCCGGCCATGATCATCAACAGGCTTGTCTTGCCAGCGCCGCTTGGCCCCAGAACGCCGACCGTCTCGCCGCCACCGATTCGCAGCGAGATGCTGCGCAGGATATCGACCATGCCATCGGCGCTTGCCAGTGACAGGCAGGCCGCCTCGAGGGCGATGATGGCGTCGTCATCCGACACTCTGTCTTCAGAAAGGGGGGAGGTGGTCTCTTGTGACACGGATGTCGGTCCTTTCCTTGCATCTGGAAGCTGTGATGTGACCCTGAAAAACGGGATCCGGGATGATCGCGCCAGCCGGACCCTGTTCATCTGGACTAAAATCTGCAAGCTACATAAAGTGGCGGCGCGGCACTGCGGTCTGGTTGACCGTTTCGCCGCGGCGATGCGACGCATATGGTGGTCACCCGGATGTCAATCAACAGGCCGATGCCAATCAACAGGATTGTGAGGGTGATTTTCATCGTCATGATTTTTCTGGCCCCGGCGATGGCGCATGCCGATCAGCCGCGGTTGCTGGTGCTTGGTGACTCGCTTGTCGCCGGATATGGATTGCCGCCAGGGCAATCGCTTCCCGACCAGCTGCAGCGTGACCTGGCGGCAAAGAAGGTGGCGGTGGCGATGATCAATGCCGGCGTTTCCGGCGATACGACAGCTGGTGGTCTGGCGCGCCTCGACTGGTCGCTTGCCGACAAGCCGGACGCGGTGATCATCGTTCTTGGCGGCAATGACATGCTGCGCGGCCTGCCGCCGGAGGGCACGGCGGCCAATCTCGACGCCATTATCAGCCGGCTTCGCGAGCGCGGCATAGAGGTGCTGCTTGCCGGCATGATGGCGCCGCGCAATCTGGGACCAGCCTATATCGAGGCGTTCGATGGCATCTATCCGGCGCTGGCGCGCCGTTACGACATCGAATTCTATCCCTTTTTTCTTGACGGTGTGGCGCTTGACCCGGCGTTGAATCTCGATGACGGGCTACATCCAAACAGACAGGGAATCATTGAAATCAGCCGCCGCATGCTGCCTGTCGTCGAACGTCTTCTGGCGCGCCTCGACAAGTAAGCTGGAGGCTGATCCGGGCCGCCTCCCAAATTTCTTTGCATCACCCTGCGAGGTGTCTTAAAGTGCCGCCGATGATGCGGGGCGGGCAGCTTTTTCATAAATCTGCCACAGTCTGGCGGCAACGTTCGGCATATCGTTTGTGGCGTGTTTTTTGGCGTGCTGCCCCGGACCTGAGGCCCGAAACATTGGTGGCCCGCAAAAGAGGATGACGATCAGACTATGGATCGGACTATGACGGTAAAGCGGAGTTTCGTTTTCTTGATGGTGGCGGCGATGATGACCGCGCTGTTCGGCACAATGCTGTTCGGCACGATGTCGATGGCAGCGGAACCGCAACGCATGCTGACCGAAAAGGACTGGCAGGCCTTCCGTGTTGACGAGGATAAGGGCCGGACCTGCTTCATCAGCTCGATACCGACCAAATCGGCCGGCAAATATGATCCTGACAACCGTGGCGAGGTGCGGGTTTTCGTCTCGCACGGCCCGAACAAGGCGGAACGCAATGTCGTGCAGTTTGTCGCCGGGTACAAGCACAAGAAACATTCCGACGTGACGGTGAATATCGACGGCAAGAAATTCACCCTCTTCACCATCGAAGGCCGTGCCTATGCTGAATCCGAAGAGGATGACATCGCGATGATCAGGTCGATGAAGCGCGGCAAAAAAATGACCGTTGTCGGCACTTCGAGCCGCGGCACGAAGACCACTGACACCTATTCATTGTCGGGATTCACCAAGACGAAGAATCTGATCGACAAGACCTGCAGCTGAGCCGGACCGGTCCTGGCCGGATGAGGGCAGCCGCATGTTGACCGCAAGATGGCGCGAGGCGCTAGGCCAAGGATGATGACGAACGCAGCCAACCTTAAGACACCTGCCGCGACGCAGGCGCCCCGCGACCTGTCCCGTGATTTGCCCCGTGATCTGTTGGGCATGGGCGCAGAGGAGCTTGAGGCCGCAATTGTTGCTGCCGGCCTGCCAAAATTCCGCGCCCGTCAGCTCTGGCGCTGGGTCTGGCGGCATGGGCTGACCTCCTTTGAGGAGATGAGCGATCTTGGCAAGCCGGTGCGTCAGGCCTTTTCCGAAATGTTCACGCTTGACCGGCCGGCGGTGACGCGGCGTCTGACGTCGAGCGATGGCACGATCAAATGGCTGCTTCGCTTTCCCGACGGCAACGAGGCCGAAACAGTCTATATTCCTGACAAGGAACGCGGCACGCTGTGCATTTCCTCGCAGGTGGGATGCACGCTGACCTGCAGCTTCTGTCACACCGGCACGCAGAAACTTGTTCGCAACCTGTCGGTTGGCGAGATCACCGGCCAGGTCATGCTGGCGATGGACGAGCTTGGCGACTGGCCTGCTGGCAAGCCTGACCGGCGGTTGACCAACATCGTGCTGATGGGGATGGGCGAGCCGCTGTTCAATTTTGACAATGTCGCCAGCGCCATGCGTATCATCATGAGCGGCGAAGGGGTCGGGGTGTCGAAGCGGCGGATCACCCTGTCGACCTCCGGTGTGGTGCCGGAAATTGCCCGCTGCGGGGCCGAACTGGGGGTCAATCTGGCGATCTCGCTTCACGCTGTTCGTGATGAACTTCGTGACGAGCTGGTGCCGATCAACAGGAAATACCCGCTTGCCGAGCTGATCGAGGCGTGCCGGACCTATCCCGGCCTGTCGAATGCGCGCCGGATCACCTGGGAATATGTGATGCTCGACGGGGTCAATGACAGCGATGAGGATTGCGCGGCGCTGCTGAAGCTGATCCGCGGCATCCCGTCGAAGATCAACCTGATTCCGTTCAACCCGTGGCCCGGCAGCCCCTATGAATGCTCCAGCAACCGCCGTATTGAGGCGTTTGCGGCAAAGGTGCTGAAGGCTGGATACGCCTCGCCGGTGCGCACGCCGCGCGGGCGTGATATCCTCGCTGCGTGCGGGCAGCTGAAATCGGCCTCCGAACGGGACCGCCGCCAGCGGACAGGCACCGGCAAGGCGGTCTCTGTGGTGGCCGCCGATGCGACATGATGATCATATGCCGCGATGGCGGCAAAGCCTTGAAAACAAGCGTTTCGACGATTACATTCCTATCTAGCAACGGATTATCGATCAGGGGGTAACAATGGCTGATAATCGCTTCATGAATACTGCGGCTGCCGAGGCGACACAGGTCGATCTTGGTCTTCGCAGCTATATGCTCGGCGTCTACAATCACATGACGACCGCGCTGCTGATGACGGGTTTCTTCGCCTATGCGATGAAATGGGCGGTATTTAACGTCGCCGGTGTTGGTCAGCTGATCTATGGCTCGCCGTTGAAATGGGTTGTCATGCTGGCACCGCTCGGCCTCGTCTTCTGGCTGTCGGCGCGTATCAACTCAATGTCGGCGACAAAGGCACGCAATCTCTTCTACGTCTATGCGGCGTTGATGGGGGTCTCGCTTGCCTCGGTATTGCTGATGTTCTCGACCGCCAGCGTGGCCCGCGCCTTCTTCATCACCGCCGGCGCCTTTGCCGCCCTCAGCCTCTATGGCTACACCACCAAGCGCAGTCTCTCGGCCATGGGATCCTTCATGATGATCGGGCTGTTCGGACTGATCATCGCGATGGTCGTCAACATCTTCGTGGCGTCGACAGCCATGGATATGATGATCTCGGTGGTTGGTGTGTTGATCTTTGCCGGCCTGACCGCCTGGGACACCCAGAAGATCAAGTTGATGTATATGGCTGGTGACAGCGAGGCGGAGCGGACCAAGAAGTCAATCTTCGGCGCGCTGATGCTGTATCTCGATTTCATCAACATGTTCATGTTCATCCTGCATCTGTTCGGCAACCGCGAATAACGACGGCGCGAACAGCGACAGGCTGACAGGATTTCAGGGCGCGCCCGGCCGCATGGTTGGGCGCGCTTTTTTATGCGATGCATGTTTTTGACGATGTCCTCATCCGGCTGACCCTGAGACGCCCCAACAGAAGCCGCCCCATAAGGAGCCATCCTTCATGACAAGTCTCTCCGACTACCTCAAGGCCCGCGCCGCGGCCGATCTTGCAAAGGCCATTACCGGGCTGGCCGCCGCCGCGGCCCGCATCAGTTCCGAAATCCGCGCCCCGCACAGCGTGTTGGACGCGGTTGCCGGTGACGTCAATGCCGATGGCGACACGCAAAAGGCGCTTGATGTTCTGGCCGACGAGATCATCCTCGAGGCGTCGCGGGATGTTGGTGCGGCGGCCTATATGTCGGAGGAACGCGAGGTGGCGATCCCGCTGGTGGATGACGGACCCTTCATTATCGCCAGTGACCCGCTCGACGGGTCGTCCAATATCGGGGTCAATGTGTCGATCGGCACGATTTTCTCGATCCTGCCGACCGAGGGCGCCGGGCTCATCAATGGCCGCCAGCAGCTGGCGGCGGGGTTCTTTGTCTATGGGCCGCAGACGACGCTTCTTGTCACGGTCGGGGCCGGCGTCGCGTCCTTCAGGATGGACGCTGACGGCGATTTCCAGCTGATCGACGATGATGTCCGGATCCCGGACGCAACCGGTGAGTTCGCGATCAATGCTGGTTATCAGCGCTATTGGCTGCCGCCGGTGCAGCGCTATATCGCCGACTGTGTTGCCGGGGCTGGCGGGCCGCGCGGCAGGGATTTCAGTCAGCGCTATGTCGGTTCGCTTGTCGCCGAGGCCTGGCGGATATTCTGCCGTGGCGGCGTGTTCCTGTATCCGGCGGATTCGCGGGACGGCTTTGCCGATGGGCGGCTGCGCCTTGTCTATGAGGCGGCGCCGATGGCATTGCTTGCCGAACAGGCGGGCGGGCGCGCCACCGATGGCACCCGCGATATTCTGAACATTACCCCGACCGCGGTTCACCAGCGGGTGCCGCTTGTCTTCGGGTCATCCGAGGAAGTTGACGAGGTCAGCCGCCAGCACGCGGCCAGCTAGGTATTTGCCGGGCTAGGCGCCGCCTTCGGCCGCCAGGATGGCGGCAAGGCCGCTTTCATAGTCGGGATAGAGAAGTTCAACCCCCAGTTCCGGCCCGATGACGCGCGAGGCGACACGCCGCCGCGAGACATAGAAGGTCCGCGCCATCGGCGACAGGTCGGCCTCCTCAAGCGATTGCGGTTGTGGCGGGTCGAGGCCGATCAGCGCCGCCGCGTGCCGCATCACCTCGCCCTGCGCGGCGGGGCGCGTGTCGGCAAGATTGATGATCCTGCCGGGACGCGGCGCTTTCATCGCCGCCTCGATAATCCGGCAGATGTCATCGACATGGATGCGGTTGAAGACCTGGCCCCGATGCTCAATGATCCTGGCTGTTCCGGCGCGAAGCGAGTCGAACGGACTTCGCCCCGGCCCGTAGATTCCGGCGGCGCGGAAAATTTCGCTTTGCAGAAGTGACAGCCACCGGTTCTCTGCCACCACCCGGGCGCGTCCCCGCGCCGTGGCAGGGTCGGTCGGCGTATCCTCATAACAGAAACCGTCAGGCCGGTCGGGATAGACCGAGGTCGCCGACACATAGCCGGCCCATCCCTTGAAGTCGGCCAGCACATCCTGATGCGCGTCAAGCACCGGGTCATTGCCACCGATGGCGGTGATGGTCGACAGCACGGCATCGACACCGGCAAGCGCCGCCCCGGCATCGGCAAGCGGCTGGTCATCGGCAAAGCGGTGGATCTGCCAGCCTGCCGCGGCTTCGACCGCCAGCCTTTCGGGGGTGCGCGTGGTGCCGCGAATCTGCCATCCCGCCGTGGCAAGCTGGTGGCCGAGCGGACGCCCGACATAGCCGAGTCCAAAAATGAAAATGGTTCGCGCCATGCTCTCTGGCCCCGCCCTATTCGGCCTGCGGACTGGCAAGCTGCTGGCGCACCAGTGCCGCATCAAGGCGCCGCCCCTGCCAGTCAAGCCGCCAGTCAAGATGCGGGCCGGTCGATCTGCCGGTTGATCCGACGGTGCCGATAATGCCGCCTCGTGGCACCTCCTCGCCCTCGCTGACGGTGACGCTGTCGAGATGGAGGAAGGCCGAATTGAGGCCAAGACCATGCGTCATCAGGATCGTCCAGCCGGAAAAATACAGATCCCTGACAAGCGTCACCCGTCCGCTGGCCGGGGCCTTGACCGGCGTGCCGCGCGGCGCCGCGATATCGATTCCGTAATGTGGCTGGCGGGGTTCGCCATTGAGGATTCGCTGGCTGCCATAGACGCCGGTGATCTGTCCCTTGGCCGGCATATCAAGGCCGCGCAGGAATTCGCCCGACATGGCGCCGGCATCGTTGCGCGAACGCGCGGCCCGCACCGCCGCGGAATCGGCACCGATACGCGCAAGCACATCCTCGGGTGGGGTCACATGGTCACGCTTCAACCCGTCGATCCGCTGCACGGCATATTCGCGCTGCGCCGCGTCAAGGGTGATGAAATAGGACCCGCCGCCGGCCGGGCTGACCTGCAATCTGGCGGGGCTGTCACTGTCACGATGAAAGCCGATCATCGCATGACCGTCATCGGACAGCGGCACTGGCTCGCCATCAAGTGTCAGGCTGGTGCCGGGCGTAACGCGCGCCACCACCAGGCCGCCTTCGATGGCGCTGCCGGCAATCCAGACAAGGCCCGGTGCCGGGTCGGGAAGTCGTGCCTGCTGCGCGCCGACCGGCAGCGCGAAAGGCAGCGCGAAAAACAGAGCGATACAGGCCAGGATGGCCGTGAACGGGCTTGGAATCATCACCCTTGGACGCTAACATTGGACAACATTTTTGGCACGTCAAAATGGGCCCGATACGGGGCCGGACTCCGATTTCCACGCCGGGGCCAGACAGCCATCAGGATATCATCATCAGACCGGACTGGCATGATGCCGGGCTGGCAGGCCGGAAGCAGGTAAAATGTCGAAGTCAAACCACGAGAAAGTTGTCATCATCGGTGCCGGCGCGGCAGGGCTGACGGCCGCCATCTATACGGCGCGCGCCAACCTGTCGCCGGTCATCCTTGCCGGCCTGCAGCCTGGCGGGCAGATGACAATCACCACCGATGTCGAGAATTACCCCGGCTTTGCCGATGTCATTCAGGGGCCGTGGCTGATGACCGAGATGCAGCAGCAGGCCGAGAATGTCGGCGCGCGCGTTATCTATGACATTGTCACGGACCTTGACGCCGCCAGCCGCCCGTTTCGCCTGACACTTGATTCGGGCGACGAGATGACAGCAGACGCGGTGATTGTGGCCACCGGCGCGCAGGCGCGCTGGCTGGGCCTCGACTCAGAGCAAACCTTCAATGGTCGGGGCGTGTCGGCCTGCGCCACCTGCGACGGGTTTTTCTACAAGGAACGTGACGTTGCGGTGATCGGCGGCGGCAACACCGCTGTTGAGGAGGCGCTGTATCTTGCCAATATCTGCAACTCGGTAACGCTGATCCATCGACGTGACTCGCTTCGCGCCGAGCAGATCATGCAGGACAGGTTGCTGCGTCACGACAAGATCAAGGTGGAATGGAACCGCACCGTTGCCGAGGTTCTCGGCGATGACAGCGGTGTGACAGGATTGCGGCTGGCCTCGACGACTGGCGAGGATGATCTGGACATCGCCGTTCAGGGAATGTTCGTGGCCATCGGCCATGATCCCGCCACCGCCGCTTTTCACGGCGTTCTCGATCTTGATGACGAAGGATATATCCTTGCCGAAACGGGCGGCACCCGCACCTCGGTCGATGGCGTGTTTGCTGCCGGGGACTGTGTTGACAAGATCTACCGTCAGGCCGTGACCGCCGCCGGCATGGGATGTATGGCTGCGCTTGACGCGGAAAGATGGCTTGGCGAACAGGCCTGACCAGGCACGATAAGGGTCAGGCGGCTGCCGGTTGCGGGCTGGGGACGGCCTGCTCGCGGATCATCCAGTTGACGGCAAAGGCGAACAACGCTGCCGCGACATTCAGCCACCACATGAAATTGTAATTGCCGGTGATGTCATAGAGCACACCGCCAAGCCACGAGCCGACAAACGAGCCGATCTGGTGCGAGGCAAAGACGATGCCATACAGCATGCTGAGATGTTTCGGTCCGAAGAACACAACGATCAGTCCGCTTGTCAGCGGGATCGTGCCAAGCCAGAGAAGCCCCATTGCCGCGCCAAAGACAAGGGCCGATGTCGGGGTGACCGGCAGCATGAAAAAGCTGCACATGATGATCCCACGAAGCAGATAGACCGTGGCAAGCGCCTTGCGTTTCGAGACCTTGCCACCAAGCCAGCCACAGATAAACGCCCCGACAATGTTGAACAGCCCGACCAGCGCCAGCGCCCAGCTGGCGATATGCGGCGGCAGGCCACGGTCGCCAAGAAACACCGGCAGATGCGTCGTGATGAACACAAGCTGCAGCCCGCAGACAAAGAAACCGGCGGTCAGCAGCAGATAATCCCGGCTGCCTGCTGCGACTCGCAACGCGTCGGCTGTGGTCAGGTCGGCGACATCGGCGGTTCTTGCCGCCGGTGCGCCGCGAAGGCCAAGCGCCACCGCCATCGCCCCCGCGGTCAGGAACGACAGCAGCAGCAGCGCCATCTGCCAGCCTTGCTCGCTCATCAGCATCTGGGTCACCGGCAACAGCGCGAACTGGCCGAATGAGCCAAAGCTGGTCACAAGTCCAAACGCCAGCGAGCGCCGCCCTTCCGGCACGACGCGGCCAACCGCGCCAATGGCGATGGAAATGCCGGCACTGCCAAGCCCCAGTCCGATCAGCGCCTGGCCGAGAAACAGTCCCGACGGGGTGATGATATAGGCGGTTGCCAGCAGGCCGGCGGTGTAGATGGCGGCACCGAAGATGGCCACTTTCCAGGCGCCGATACGGTCGGCAAGGGCGCCGAACAGGGGAGATGAAAATCCCCAGACAAGATTCTGGATGGCGATGGCAAGCGCCACAAGCTGGACGCCGCTGCCAAGCGCGTCAGAGAGCGGCACGACGAACAGCCCGAACACCTGCCTGATGCCGAATGTGACGGTGACGAGCGCTGCCCCGGCGATCAGAACCCGCAACCAGATATCGGGCTTTGCCACGCCAGAATAAGATGATGTCATGATGGGGTGCTGCCCTGAAACGGTGGTCTGGTGCGATGACCTTTGGACACGCGCCAAGCATACCCTTGTCCATATGACTCTAGCCGCGCGACCCGGGAAAGCGAAACGCTTTCTTGTCGCCACCGGAATCGTCCTGCCGAATCGCTCCGCCTTGTCGTCCTGCCGTATTGCCCTGGCGGATTACGCGGCAGGGCGGTCTATCAGGTCATTCAGCCAGCAACCGGACGGAATTGACCTGCAGACCACGGCTTGATGCATCCACCTTGACCAGCAGCTTCTGGCCCTGGATCAACGAATGAAATCCGCAATCATTCAGCACCCGTGAGTGAACGAAGACATCCTCATCGGACGTATCAGTTGTCACGAACCCATAGCCGCGAAGGTCATTGAAGAACTTGACGACGGCAAGCACCTCACCCTCTTCCGGCTCGGACGCCACTGGCGGGGCCGGGGTTGCCGGCCGTTCAACCGACAGCAGGTCCTTGATCACCCGCCCATGTTCATTCGAACTCAGCGATACGGTGATCTCGTCGCCCGTCAGAAGACGGACAAGCCCGAACCTGTCAAGCGTCGAGCGATGAAGAAATATCTCCTCCTCGCCGATCCTGACGAAACCGTAGCCCTTGCGTTCATTGTACCAGACCAGTTGTCCCTGGCCAATTTCGATATCCTGCGACGCGTCGCGGGTTGCCACATCCTTTGTCATTGTCATCTTTCCTGGGCAGCCTTGTACACGACACCGGTAACCGCCTTGTCCCGGCCTGATTATCACAACAGGTCAGGGACATTACGCCGGGCGTGACAGGCATCACCAAATTTGCCTCCACACCGATGACACAGGATGCCGTGCGTTAAGACCCGGGCCGAAGGAAGAAAATCCCGGGTCACGTGCATGTGAATATGATGAAAGAGTCTTGAAAGTCTCAGGTGGCGGCGAGTGCGCCCCGGCTGGCCTCGATGGCGTCGCTGATCGCGGCCTGCCAGTCACCGATAGAGCCGGCATTCGTGGCGGCGGCAGGGAAGATCAGGCCGCGTGTGCTGTTCACCAGCCCGCCCTCCGGCCCGTTCGGACCGGTTGTCAGGCCGGCAAGTGCCTGCGCCGCGCCGGCGCCCTGGGCACCAAAGCCGGGCACGAGGAATGGCGCACCTGGCAGGGTCTCGCGAAGTGCCCGCGCCTCTTCCGGCCAGGTGGCGCCGGCAACGATGCCAAGCGAGGACAGGCCAAGCTCCCCCTCCCGCGCGGCGGCAAGCGGTGCCAGTCCGGCGGCCAGATGCTGGAACAGCGGCTTGCCGTCGATTTCGAGATCCTGCAGATCGCCCGCCCCGGCATTGCTGGTGCGGGTCAGGACGAACAGCCCGGCGCCCTGCCTGTCGGCGCGTGCCAGAAGTGGGTCCAGCGTATCAAGCCCGAGATAGGCATTGACCGTCAGCGCGTCGCTGGGGAAGGCGGCGTCATGGCCGATCCAGGCGTCGGCATAGGCGGCGTTGGTGCTGCCGATATCGTTGCGCTTGGCGTCCATGATGACCAGAACACCGGCGTCGATCGCGGCACGGCCAAGCCGTGCCAGGACATGCATTCCGTCCGGGCCCTGCGCCTCGAAAAAGGCGGCCTGCGGCTTGATGGCGGCAACACGTCCCTTCGCCATCTCAAGACAGGCCATCGCGAAATCCTCGATGGCGCGCAATGTCGACGGGCTGGCTGTCTCGCTGACGTCACCGAACAGCGCCGGCATCATCGACAGATGCGGGTCGATCCCCATGCAGAGCGGGGTTCCCGCGCTGCGGATGGCGGTGGTCAGTCTGCTGCCGAAATGGTCCGCCGCCATGCCCTTTCCCGCCTTCAGACGAGGCCGACCGCGGCGCGGTATGTCTGCAACAGCTCATCCTGTTCCTGCAGCAGGTCCCGGTCCATGGCCCGCATCTTGACAAGCTGGCGCATGATTTTCGGGTCAAACCCGGTTGCCTTCGCCTCGGCATAGACATCGCGGATGTCGGCCATCAGGGCGCGCTTTTCTTCCTCGAGACGTTCGATCCGCTCGATGAATTGTGTCAGCTGATCGGCGCCGGCGCCGGTGCCTGCTATAAGTGCCATGGCCTGTTGTCCCCGTGGATGTCTTGCGGCGCTATTTGTCGCCGTGATTGTGAATGGCTTCGTATTTTTCCCGCTGCTCGGCCGTTGCCTCGGTCTGGTATTTCGCCTTCCATTCGGCGTAATCCATGCCATAGACAGTGTCGCGCGCCGCCTTGTCATCCATCTCCATACCGCGTTCTCCGGCCGCCTCGCGATACCAGCGTGACAGGCAGTTCCGGCAGAAACCGGCCAGATTCATCATGTCGATATTCTGTACGTCGGTGCGTTCCTGAAGATGCGCGACGAGGCGCCGGAAGGCGGCGGCTTCAAGTTCGGTCTGTGTTGAATTGTCCATGGAAACCCCACTGGTCGCAAAGCTGGTGGCGCGGCCCACTGGCCGGTGCCCCGGATGGTGCGGACTTTATCCAAGTCACGCTGCATAGGCAACTGCCTTGCGGGTGGTTGAGGCGGGGATTCCGGCGCGTCATCCTGACACGCAATCAGGCTGCCAAGTATAAAGATCATAAGAAAATTTTGGTGTGGCTAAATATCTTTAAGAACTTTATAAATGACGAAATTTCCGGGGCCCCTCATGTCAGACAGCAAGACCACGCCAGATGTCGCCAACAGCGCGGCAAAATTCGACCGTATCCGGCGCGCGCATCAGTCCGAGGTGGCCGAGGATTATGTCGAGATGATCTCTGATCTGATTGCCGAAACCGGCGAGGCGCGTACCGTCGATCTGGCGGCGCGTTTCGGCGTCACCAGCCCGACGGTCAACGCCATTGTCCAGCGGTTGCAGCGTGAGGATCTTGTCGAGACGCGCCCCTACCGGTCGATCTTTCTGACCGAGGCAGGCCGCGCGCTGGCCGAGGCAAGCCGTGCGCGACATCAGATTGTGCGCGATTTCCTGGTCACCATCGGGGTTCCCGTCGCCATCGCCGAAGAGGATGCCGAGGGGGTCGAACATCATGTCAGCAAGGAAACGCTGGCGGTGTTTGCCAGAATCACCGAACAGGGCCGGGTCTAGTCCGTCTCGACACCCTGATGAAGATACAGGCGGCGTGTGCGGTTGTGGCTGATTTCAGCCGTTGAAATCAGCGGCGCCGGCACCGTGATCCAGGTGACGCCTGCCAGTGCCGGCGGGGCCATCTCATCACCAAGCACAATCAGCCGCCGACCAGGTTGGCGTGACCCAGGTTGGCGTGAATCGGGATTGCGTGACCAGGCAAGGTTCTGTTCGAAATGATTGCTTGGCACGCCGTCTTCATCATGCACCAGAACGTCGATGCCGGTGCCGTGGAAATGCCAGCTCAGCAATGCCGCTGATGCCCGCCTGTCGGCGATGATCGTCTTCGCGTCATGACGGGTCAGCGCCGCCGCGCTGTCGCTGGCAAGCTGATGCCATCCGCGCTGCCGGCGAAGCGGGTCGGAGTCCGGCGTCAGCGGACCCAGCGATCCGGTCAATGTCACCGCCAGAATGATCAATGAAAGTCCGGCATTGATGGCCAGCGCGCCCGCACCAAGCCGCGCCAGCGTCGGTGACGATGCGCCGGCAAGCCATCCCGCCAGCCACACTGTCAGCGCCGGCATCGCCGCCAGCGCCCAGTTGGCATTGGCCTCGCTGAGATAGGCCTGGATCATGATGATGGCGATCACTGGCAGCGACAGCCACAGCAGCAGCCTTGTCGCCGGATCGCGTCCGCCTTTCAAAATCCCGAACATCAGCGCAAAGACCAGCGGGCCGGCGGTGGCGAACTGCGCGCCAAGAAAGCGCAGGCTGTTCAGCGGGTCATGGCTTTGGCGGTCCAGATTGGCGTTGTCGCCGAGATGCCGGACGGTGGTGAAATCATTCGCCAGGTTCCACATCAGGTTCGGGCTAGCCGCGATGGCCATCGCGATGGCGAAGGTCAGAAGCGATGTCAGGGTGACATCCGTGCCACCGCGTAGCCGCTGCAACCCCCAGAACAGGCCAATCCCGACAAGGCCGTAGATGGCCGCATATTTGCCAAGCAGCGCGATGCCGAACGCCGCGCCGGCAAGCGCCATCGACCGGTTCATGGCGATGCGACCTGTCACACCCCCGATCAGCGCCAGCAGGCCAAGCGACCAGAACAGCAGCAGCGGGGTGTCGGTCGAGATCACGAAACCGCCTAGCGCCACCGCCGGCAGGCAGGTCCAGAGAAGTGCCGCCCAGCGGCCGGCACCGGCACCGCCATACCAGACAGCGGCGCGCCACAGCACCAGCGCGGTCAGAAGATGAAGCCATGGCGCAGGCAATCTGACAGCCCAGACATGATGGCCGAAAAGCTGGTGCGAGGCACCGATGATCCAGCTTGTCAGCGGCGGTTTCGTGTAATAGCCGAAATCGAATTCGGTGCTCCACAGCCAGTATTGCGCCTCATCGACACCAAGTTCCAGCGGGCTGAGGATAATGGCAAGGCTGCGCAGCGCCGCCACCGCCACGAGCAGGCCGAAAAGCAGCCTGTCAGCCCCTGTCCAGCCGCCAGGCGCGGCGGAATCAGATGTGGCGTTGACCGCCGGCATTGGCTATCCTTGAAAATGTGTTTCACCTGGCGGTTTTCTGCCGGGACTATAGCCCGGTGAGCTTGAGAAAGAAACCGATGGACATGCCCAGCACCGAAGCGGAATTTGAGCCTGCCGAGATGGCGCAATGGACGGCCATGGTCGGGCGAATCCTCAAGGGTGCGCCGCCTCACAGCCTCGACCGCACCGATGAGGATGGCCTCGTCACGCATGCGTTATACAAGATTGTCGATGACGCGGCGCCCGCCCCGCGGCAGCTTCCCGCCGCCCCGCGGTCCCGACTTGCCGAAGGCTGGCAGGTTGTTCAGACCGTCACCCCGGATATGGGCAATGCCGAGATTCTGGACGCGCTGGCAAGCGGTGCCACCGGCCTTGCCCTGACAACAGGCGACATGGCGGCGCTGGAGGCACAGCTGGCCGGGGTCATTCTGCCGGCGGTTGGCATCAGCCTTGACGGTGCGGCCGCGAGCGCCGCGCAGTATCGGCGTCTGCTGGCGTTTGCCGGAGCGGCGGCGGCGGCCACACAGATCGATCTTGGGCTTGATCCGGTGGACGGGTTTGCGGACGGCATGGCGCTTCACACCGATGCGCCAGCTTCGCACCGCCTGTTCCGGAGTGATGGCTGGCACTGGCACAATCGGGGCCTCAGCGCGGCGCAGGAAATCGGGCTGGTGGTGGCCGGCTGTGCGGCGGTTCTTCGCGGGGCGGACGCGGCTGGTGCGGATATGGCGGCGGTGGCGGGGCGGATCTCGGCCCGCATCGCACTGCCAGCGGATATGTTCGCCGGGATCATCGCCTGCCGCGCGACACGGCGGCTCTGGGACGGGCTTCTTGCCGGGTGCGGGATTGACCCTGTGCCGCTGCCGGTCAGTGGCCATGCCTCGCTGCGCATGATGTCGGTGCTGGATGCGGAAGTGAACATGCTGCGGATGACGACGGCGCTTCTTGGCGGCGCGATCGGCGGGGCCGATGCGATGGCCGGGTTCGGACATGATGTGCTGACGGGCGAGAGTGCCGGCGCGCGCCGTATTGCCAGGCTTGCCCAGGTGATGATGATGGCGGAATCGCATCTTCAGGCGAGCCTCGACCCGGCCGCCGGCGCCACCTTCATCGAATCCCGTACCGACGCGCTGGCCGCGGCAGGCTGGCGCTGCTTCCAGCAGATTGAGCAGGCTGGCGGTCTGGCTGCGGCCCGCAAGGCCGGGCTTGTCGCCGGTTGGGCCGATGATGCCGCGACGGCGCGTGAAGCCCGGATTCGCAGCGGTGACAGTGATCTTCTTGGCGTGACATTGCAGCCACGAAGCGAGGCTGTGCCAGAGGTGCTGCCGGAATTTGCCGCGGTCCGGCGCCCGGCCATGCTGATCGAGGATATCCGCCGCGCCGCCGCCGCAAATACGCCGCGGGTGCTGATCCTGCGCGGTGAGGGT
Source organism: SAR116 cluster bacterium (assembly GCA_004213025.1). The sequence continues at coordinate 16,796 of SHBC01000004.1, read as the reverse complement.
GCGACACAGGAAGATGCCATCCGTGCCCGGCTGGCGATGGCCGGGCTTGGCGCGGTGACTTTGCCGGAAGGTGATGCCGGGATCGAGGCGGCGCGTCCCGACTGGGTCATCGGCTGCGGTGTTGATACGCCGCCCGCCGGCATGCCGCAGGCGCACTTCCTGCGCGGCGACGATCTGCTGCGGGCCGATGACAGGCTGGCGCCGCTGATGAGACTTGCCGGTGGCGGGGAGGCTGGATGATGACCTTCCCTGACTTCACCGCGCTGCCGCTGCCGCCATCCCGCGAAGTGGCAATAATGGATGATCTGCCGGCCCCGATGCCAACCGATGAGGGAATCGACATTCCGCCGCTGGCCGCGCCCGATCCGGCGGCGCAGGCCGTCGCCGCGGCATCGCTCCCCGGCATCGCGCCCTTCATGCGCGGCCCCTATGCCACGATGTATGCCAGCCGGCCCTGGACGATCCGGCAATATGCCGGCTTTTCGACGGCCGAGGACTCAAACGCCTTCTACCGGCGCAATCTGGCGGCCGGGCAGATGGGGCTGTCGGTGGCTTTCGACCTGCCGACGCATCGTGGCTATGATTCGGACAATCCGCTGGTCGCGGATGATGTCGGGTTGGCCGGCGTGGCCATCGATTCCATTGCCGATATGGCATTGCTGTTCCGGGACATTCCGCTGGACCGGATGTCGGTCTCGATGACGATGAATGGCGCGGTGATGCCGGTGCTGGCGATGTTCATCGTCGCCGCCGAGGAGCAGGGCGTTCCGCCGGCGGCGCTGGCCGGCACCATCCAGAACGATGTTCTGAAGGAATTCATGGTCCGCAACACCTATATCTATCCGCCATCGCCCTCGATGCGGATCGTGTCGGACATTTTCGGCTATTGCGCGGCCACCATGCCGAAATTCAACTTCATCTCGGTCTCCGGCTATCACATGCAGGAGGCCGGCGCATCGAACGATCTGGAACTTGCCTACACGCTTGCCGACGGTCTGGAATATGTGCGGGCAGGCGTTGCGGCCGGGCTTGATGTCGATGCGTTCGTGCCGCGGCTGTCCTTCTTTTTTGCCAACGGCATGCATTATTTCATGGAGATCGCGAAGCTGCGCGCGGCGCGCCTGCTATGGGCCGAGATGATGAAAACGCATTTTGATCCGCAGGACCCGAAATCGCTGATGCTGCGGACGCATTGCCAGACCTCGGGATGGTCGCTGGCGGCGCAGGATGTGTTCAACAATGTGGCCCGCACCTGTATCGAGGCAAGCGCCGCGGTTGCCGGTCATACGCAGTCGCTGCATACCAATTCGCTTGATGAGGCGCTTGGCCTGCCGACCGACTATTCGGCGCGGATCGCCCGCAACACCCAGCTTCATCTGCAGAATGAAGGCAATATGGCGCATGTCATCGACCCGTTTGGCGGCTCATATCATGTCGAAAGGCTGACCCAGGGCCTTGTCGCCCGCGCGCGGGAACATATCGCCGAGGTGGAATCGCTTGGCGGCATGGCGGCGGCGATCGAGGCCGGCATCCCGAAGATGCGGATCGAGGAGGTTGCCACAGCATCACAGGCGGAAATCGATTCCGGTCGCCGCCGGATCATCGGCGTCAACAGCTGTCAGCCGGCCCCGCATGCCGATGGCAGCGAGGAGGTGCAGGTCCGCCGTATCGACAACAGCCAGGTGCGCGTGCAGCAGCTTGACAGGCTGAAGGCGGTGCGTGCCGGCCGCGACGAGTCCCGGCTTGCGGCGGCTCTTGCCGCCCTGTCAGCAGCGGCGAAAGGGTCGGACAATCTGATGCCGCTGGCCATCGAGGCGGCGCGAAGCCGCGCCACGGTTGGTGAAATTTCGGACGCGCTGAGCGGTGTCTGGGGACGACACAAGGCCGAGATCAAGGGCGTGCGCGGTATCTGGAAGGCACGCATGGCGGCTGATGCCGATCTGGAGATCCTTCGTGACCGGGTGGCAATCTTCACCGCGGCGGCCGGGCGTGCGCCGCGCCTTCTGGTCGCCAAGCTTGGCCAGGATGGGCATGACCGCGGCCAGAAGGTGATCGCCTCGGCCTTTGCCGATCTCGGCTTCGAGGTCACCATCGGGCCGCTTTTCGCCAGCCCGGATGAGGTCTATGACATGGCCATCGAGCATGATGTCGATGCGGTTGGCATTTCCACCCTCGCCGCGGCGCATCTCAGCCAGGTGCCCAGCCTGCGCCGCCGGCTTGATGCCGGCGAGGGGCGCCATATCGAGCTTGTGGTTGGCGGTGTCATTCCGCCAGGGGATGTGCCGGCGCTGACCGAGGCCGGCGCCGCGGCGGTGTTCCCGCCAGGCACGAAATCGACCGATGCGGCAAGCCGCCTTCTTGATCTTCTGGCGCGTCGTCGCAATATCGCGGCAAGTGCCTGATACCAGACCACAGCGCACAGACCTTGCCCGCTACCAGGAGCCACCCCATGAACCGTGCCGCCGAAGCCGCCAGCGAAATTGTCGATGAGTTCGGCTTTCTCGATGACTGGGAGGACCGCTACCAGCTGCTGATTGATCTTGGCCGCCGGCTGCCGCCCCTGCCAGCGCAATATCAGACAGACGAATACCGGCTTCGTGGCTGCCAGTCGGTGGTGCATTTCGCGGCCGAGACAAAGGATGGTGAGATCACCTTCCACGCCGGATCGGACGCCGCCATCGTGCAAGGGCTGATCGCCCTGCTGCTACGCGTCTATTCGGACCGGACGGTGGATGAAATCCGCGATACCGAGGCGGCGTTCCTGTCAGAAATCGGTCTTGATTCGCACCTGTCGCCAACCCGTAAGACCGGGCTTGCCAGCATGCTGACAGCCATCAAGGCGGCGGCTGACTGAGGCCCGCCTGCAAGCGGTAAGCGGAGTGTTTTCAGGCCGGTTATGTCAGGCCGGTTATGTCAGGCTGGTTATGTCAGGCCGGGGCGCGTTCGGCGCGCGGTGTGCGGCCATAGCATTCGCGGTAGCATTTCGAGAAATGCGAGGCCGAGACAAAGCCGCAGGCAAGTGCCACCGACAGAATCGACATCGAGGTCTGCCGCAACAGATGGCGCGCCCGGGCCAGCCGCAAATTCAGATAATAGCGGGTTGGCGTCGTGTTCAGATATTTGCGGAACAGCCTTTCAAGCTGCCGCGTCGACAGATTCGTCATCCTGGCGATATCGGTCTGCGCCAGCGGCTCTTCCAGATTGTCTTCCATCGTCTTCACCACAGCCAGCAACTTCGGATGGCTGACACCAAGGCGTGAGCGAAGCTCCATCCGCTGCCTGTCGGTTGGCTCGCGGATGCGGTCATGGATGAACTGGTCCGATACCTCGGCGGCAAGCGCGGCGCCATGCGACTGCGCGATCAGGTTCAGCATCATGTCGAGCGAGGCGGTGCCGCCGGAACAGGTCACGCGGGTGCCGTCCACCTCGAACAGATCATTGGTAATCTCCAGCTCGGGAAATTCCTCGCCAAGACCGTCGATATTCTCCCAATGAATGGTGCAGCGCCGGTCATCAAGCAGTCCGGCCGCCGCCATCACATAGGTGCCGGTGCAGATCGCCCCGATGACGGCACCGTTGCGGTCCAGCCGGCGCACCAGGTTCAACACGGTGCGGTCGGTATGCTCGCGCACATTCAGCCCGGCACAGACAAACACCATCCGGCAATCCTGCAGCACCGCGGCATCACCGTCCGAGGCCACCTCGACACCATTGCTGGCCACCGCCGGTTTTCCAGTCGGGCTGGCGATCACCCAGCCATAGAGATCGCTGTTACTCTGCCTGTTGGCCGCGCGCAACGGTTCGATCGCCGAGGCAAAGGCCAGCATCGAAAAATCATCGAGAAGCAAAAACCCGATTTTCTGCGGGGTTGCGTTGCTGTCATGCTGCAGCAGTGACTTGATGGTCTGCACACTCATCGCAGATGACCCCCACAAGCAGAGCCGATAACCCAATGCGTGGGCAGGCTCTTTGCATTTCCTGGATTTTTGTACGACGAAAAAAGTCGGAATTGAAACAAAAAATTTGGGCCTTGGGATGGTTTTTGCTAGGACAGCCGACATGAATGACACCGCGCCCGATATCATTACCAGCGCCGCGAACGCCGAGGTGAAGCGGCTCCGCTCGCTTCATGAGCGCAAGTTCCGGCGCCAGACAGGCTGGTTTCTGGCCGAAGGCATGCGAATCTGCACCGAGGCGGTGGCGCTTGGATGGCGTATGCACAGGCTTGCCTATCTGGCCTCGCATGCCAGGGATGCCAGGGATAACCAGCGTGATGACCAGCGTGACGGCCGGCGTAACGGGCAGCTTGACGAGCTTCTTCAGGCCCTGACTCGCGATGGTGGGCGGGCGCTTCCGGTCACCGAATCGCTGCTGGCACGAGTCAGCCGCAAGGACAATCCGCAGATGGTGCTTGGTGCCTTTGAACAGCGTTGGCTTGCCGCTGATGAGGTGGGGCCGGATCCCGGCCGATGCTGGATCGCGCTTGACCGGGTGCGCGATCCCGGCAATCTCGGCACCATCATGCGCACTGCCGATGCCACTGGTGCGCGCGGCGTCATCCTGATCGGCGATTGCACCGACCCCTATTCGGTGGAGGCGGTTCGCGCCTCCATGGGGGCGGTGTTCAATGTCGCGCTGGCGCATATGTCCGAGGCGGAATTTCTGCAGCTCGCAGGTGGCTGGCCTGGCCGGGTCGTCGGCACCGCCCTGCCGGCAAGCGTCGATTACCGCGCGGCGGATTACAGCGGGCCGCTGATCCTGCTGATGGGCAATGAACAGGCTGGCCTCACCGATGGGCTGATGGCGGCCTGCAGCCAGCTTGTGCGGATGCCGATGCTGGGCCGCTCCGATTCGCTGAACCTCGCGGTTGCCAGTGGTCTGGTGCTGTATGAGGCGTTGCGCGAATCCTGACCGGTCCGCTATCCTGCCTGCCAGCGGGCGAAATTGGCCTGGCTGACAACGCGCGGCGCATCACCCGTCTCGATGCTGACAAGCTCGCCCGACGATACCGACCCGCCAGCCCCCGCCATCATGTCGGCAAGCGCGTAATGCGCCGCCTGCGAGGAGGCGCGGATGGCATAGATGGTCAACAGCAGAAACAGCGGCGTGTCGGACAGCAGGCTCCGGCAGCCACGCAGCAACGGCACCAGGTCGGTTTCGATCTGCCAGCGCTCGCCCTTCGGGCCGCGGCCATATTTCGGCGGGTCGAGAAGAATGCCGTCATAGGACCGCCCGCGCCGGATCTCGCGCTCGACAAACCGTCCGGCATCCTCGGTGATGAAGCGGATCGGTGCTTCGTCAAGACCGGCCTCGTCGCGGTTTTCAAAGGCCTGCGTGATGGCCTTGCGGCTGGCATCGACATGCGCCACCTCGGCCCCGGCGCGCGCGGCATGAAGGCTGGCGACGCCAGAATAGGCGAACAGGTTGAGGATCCGTGGTGCGCGCCGATGGCGGGCGGTGAAGGCCTTGATGAGTTCGGCGCACCAGTTCCAGTGCGGTGCCTGTTCGGGAAAGAACCCCAGATGCCTGAAGGGCGTCGGCCTGGCAAGGAAGCGAAGATTGTCATAGCTGACCTGCCATTGCGATGGCAGGCTTTTTGACAAGGTCCAGCCGCCGGCCGCCTCGTCATCATCGCCGCGTCCCTGGCTGGCGACAAACCGGCCATCAGCCGCCTGCCAGTCCGCAGCGGCCAGACGCGGGGCCCACATCGCCTGCGGCTCCGGGCGAACAAAGGTGAAGCTGCCGAACCGTTCCAGCTTCTGCCCGTCGCCGCTGTCAAGAAGCGCGTAATCCTGCCAGTCATCTGCTGCCAGAAGCTGTGGCTGTGGGATTGACCCGGCCTTTGCCTTGGGGGTTTCGATATCACTCATGCGCGGACCATGACGTCTGGACCCGGCAAAATCAACCCCGGTGGGATATCTTGACACTGACCGGCACTGCGCGAAATTTTCGCGTAATTCTAAGTTGAAGATAGATTAATTGGAATATATTTCCAAAATCAGTTGGGACTTGAAGGGGCTTGCGCTACACAGCTTCAAGGGCCAGCTGGTTGCGAACGCTGGCAAATCATTATGGAAAGACACTCCCATGGCGGCTATGGATGCAACCGACAGGAAAATCCTTGTTCACCTTCAGGAAAATGCGGCGCAGCCGGTGGCCGAGATCGCGCGCAAGGTCGGCCTGTCGGTGACGCCATGCTGGCGACGGATCCAGCGACTCGAGGAAATCGGCGTGATTCGCAAGCGTGTGGCGCTTCTCGACCCGACAAGGGTCGGGGTCGGGATGTCGGTGTTTGTCGCGCTGCGCACCGACCAGCATAATGCCGACTGGCTGGAATCCTTCGCGACGATGATTTCCGAAATGCCCGAGGTCGTCGAATTCTACCGCATGAGCGGCGAGGTGGATTACCTGCTTCGCGTCGTCGTCGCCGACATGGCCGCCTATGACGCCTTCTACCGCAGCCTGATCAGCCGGGTGCAGCTGACCGATGTCAGTTCATCCTTCGCGATGGAAGAAATCAAATTCACCACGGCGCTGCCGATCGCCGCCGACCCCGCGCCCTAGCCGCGTGCGGCAAGGATGTCGGCAAGCGGTTGTTCGGCGCTGATGCCGCGGCAATGGATCTGGTGCCATAGCGCGTAGAACAGCAGCCGCCATGCCAGCAGCCCGCCACGACCATTACCGTTGGCATCGGCAGCCTCGATGACCGCCCGCGCCTTGTCGGCGCTGATCAGTTCCGCCACACCATCCTGCGCCGCCACCAGCGGTGCCAGCCTGTGGGCTTCCTCGGCAATCCACCCACCGACAGGCACCGTAAAGCCGCGCTTTCTGGCAAAGGGCCGGCAGGCTGGCAGACGCCGCGCAAGCCAGGATTTGACCAGATGCTTGCCACCGCCGCGGCCAATCTTCGCCGCCACCGGCAGGTGGAAACCGTAAGCAGACATCTGCCTGTCGATGAAGGGCGTGCGCCCCTCCAGCCCATGACGCATGAGACAGCGATCAAGCTTGATCAGCAGATCATTCGGCAGCCAGTCATCAATATCGTGGCGTTGCAGCGCGGCCAGCGCGCCGCGCCTGTCGGCAAGCCGCTGCAGCACGCCTGGCATATTGGCGCCGGCCAGCACATAGCGCGCGGTCAGCCGCCGCGCCACATCATCACCAAACAATCCGGCCCGCAATGCCGGTCCGGCCCGGGTCGGGAATTTCGCACCGATGGCGCGCAGCCCGGCCCGATAGCGGCCATAGCCGGCAAAGAATTCATCACCGCCTTCACCGGACAGCACCACCTTGACATCCTGCGCCGCGCGCCGCGCCAGATGCAGTGTCGGCAGGATGGCATAATCCGCCACCGCATCATCGCAGGCCAGCGCGGCCAGCCCGGCATCGGCCAGAAAATCGGCCTTGCCATAGGGAACATCAACGAATTCGGCCCCCTCGCCGGCGGCAAGCGCGGCGGCGGCGCCAGTTTCATCATCATCGCCGCGGTCAAAGCGCACCGTATAGGTCAGGATCGGCTCGCTGCGTCCGTCGCGTGTTCGCAGATCGGCAAGCGCCGCCAGGATGGCCGAGGAATCAACGCCGCCGGAAAAGAACAGGCCGAGCGGCACATCGGCCATCAGATGCGCCTCGACAGCGTCGTGAAGCTGCGCCTCGAACGCGTCAATCGTCGGCGTGGCCGGATCTGTGATGCCTGATTCCAGCGGCCTGTCGGTAAGGGTCTCGGCAATCTGCCCGCCGCGAATGATCAGCATCTCGCCAGGTGCGATGCGGCGGATCGTCGGAAAGGCCGGCAGATCATCGGGGGCGAATTGCCGGTCGATGATACAGGCGGCGTGAAGCGGGTCGCTACGGGATTGGCTGGGCGCGGCCCGGTCTGTCGCGGTGTCGGCAAGGCCGATGGCGCGCAGCGCGGCGATCTCCGAGGCAAAGAACAGCCCGTCCGCCGTCTCGCAGAAATAGAGCGGCTTGATCCCGAAGGGATCGCGGATCAGAAGTCCCTCGCCGCTGGCAGGGTCGTAAAGCGCCGCTGCATACATGCCGCGAAGATGCGTCAGCGCCGCATGGCCATGCCGCGCCCACAGCGCCAGCAGCGTCTCGCAATCCGAGTTGGAGGTGAAATCATACCCGGCGCACTGCGACTGGCGCAGCGCTGTGTGATTGTAGATCTCGCCATTCGCGACCAGTACCTGACCGCCATCCTCGCCTGGCGCGATGAAGGGCTGCGCCCCCTTCGCCAGATCGACAATCGAGAGACGCGTATGCACGAACCCGGCCCGGTTGCCCGCGTAACGCCCGCTGCCGTCAGGGCCGCGATGCGCCAGCGCGCGCTCCATCCTGTCCAGCGCGTCTGCCGGCGCGGCACCCCCGGGGCGAAGGAAATAACCGCCAATCCCGCACATCAGCCGGCGACCCTTTCAAGAAAATCGATCCAGTCGCCGGTCACGCGTTGCGGTGACAGGGTGGCCTGCCAATAGGCCTGCCCACCTTCGGTCAGCCGCGCCGCCAGAGCCGAGTCCGCTGTTAGCTTGGCCAATGCATCGGCCAGCGCGCCGACATCATCAACCGGCACCAGCAGGCCATTGACGCCATCCTCGATCAATTCGCACCCGCCATTTGTCCGTGTCGAGATCACCGGTCTGCCACAGGCCATCCCCTCGGCGATGACATTGCCGAAAGGTTCGTGCCGCGACGGGCAGACAAGAATGTCGGCGCCGCGGATGACCGATTGCGGGTCATCCTGCCAGCCAAGAAACGCCACCCGTTCGCCGACGCCCAGCTCATCCGCCAGATCACCAAGCATGGCGCGTTCCGGCCCTTCACCGGCCAGCCACAGCGTGCCGTCCGGCAGCGCCGCAAAGGCGCGGATCAGCGTATCGAACGCCTTGTTCTGATGCAGCCTGCCAAGCGCGGCGATGACCGGCCCGTCAGGTGGCGGGCCATCACCTTCGGGGCCTTCGAACACCGGCCCCCTGAATTCTGGCCCCTCACGCCCGTCGGGGACGAAATTGATCTGGTAATGGACACGGTCCTTTGGCACGCCTTCGGCAATCAGATAGTCGGCGATATCGCGTGTATTGGCGACCAGCCAGTCACAGCCACGATAATATTTCAGATTGTAGAAGCCGCCGAGTCTGGCGACATGCGGACACCCGCCGGGCTGGGTCATCATCGTCGCCCGGTTCATCCAGCTGAGAACGACATCGGGTTTGCCGCGGCGGATGGCGGCGGCGATCTGACGGCGATGCAGCGCCGCCAGAAGCGGCGAGAACCCGCACCCCGTGACGTCAAGCCCGGCGGCGGTGAGCCGGGCCATGCGATCGCCGTCCGGCTTGATCACCAGCTGCTGCGTCATGCCGGTGCCGTGAAACCCGATGGCAAGCCGCTCAAAGAACAGCTCGGCGCCGCCATGCCGGGCGCCGGCCATGGTCTGGAGGAGCCGCAGATCGGTGCGGCGGGTCGATGCATTGGGTGTTGTCACGCGGTGTCCGTCTAAAGCTGGATATAGGTGGTCTTGATCTCGCTGTAGGCTTCCAGCGAGTAGGCGCTGTTCTCGCGGCCAAAGCCCGATTGCTTGACCCCGCCGAAGGGCAATCCCGGCGGCAGGATATTGTAGGTGTTGACCCAGACATTGCCGCTCTCGAGCCGGCTCGCAACACGGTGCGCGCGTGCCAGATCGGTGGTGATCAGCCCGGCGCCGAGACCAAAGCTGGTGGCATTCGCGCGGGCAATCGCCGCCTCCTCATCCGCGAAGGTCAGTACTGACATTACCGGCCCGAAGATTTCCTCCCTGACATGCCGCATGTCATCCCGGCAGCCGGTCAGGATGGTCGGTTCCATGAAATAGCCATTCTCGAATCCCTGCGGGTGGATCCGTTTGCCGCCAGCGGCAAGGGTGGCGCCCTCAGCCATGCCGCCATCGACATAATCAAGAACCTTCAGAAGGTGCGGCTCTGAAATCAGCGCCCCCATCTGCACATCCTCGGCCATCGGGTCGCCGACCCGCATGGCGCGGGCGCGCTCGACAAGTGCCGCCTCGAAATCGGCGGCGATGCTGGCTTCGACAAAGACCCGCGTGGCGTTCGAACAGACCTCGCCGGCGGTGTAGAAATTGGCGTCAAGCGCGGTCTGTACGGCAAGGTCGAAATCGGCATCGGCAAAAACGATCAGCGGCGACTTGCCGCCAAGTTCCAGCGTCACCTTCTTCAATGTCCCGGCCGACTGGCCCATGATCAGCCTGCCGGTATCGACACCGCCGGTCAGCGAGATCTTGGCGATGCCGGGATGCGCGCAGATGGCGCGCCCGATCCTGTGGTCGCCATGGACAATCTGGAAAAGCCCGTCAGGAAGTCCCGCCTGATGAAGCAGGTCGGCGACCATATGCGCTGTCAGCGGCGTCATCTCCGACGGTTTCAGGATGAAGGCATTGCCGGCGGCAAGTGCCGGTGCGGCCTTCCAGCAGGCAATCTGCACCGGGTAGTTCCAGGCGCCAATGCCGGCGCAGACACCAAGCGGCACGCGCTCGCAATAGGCGATGGCATCGGGGTACCGGCGCATGTCGCCGGTGCCTGTTTGCGCCAGCGCGCCGAAAAATTCCATCGCGTCGGCCCCGCTTGGCACATCGGCCGACACCGCCTCGCCAAGGCATTTGCCGACATCCATGACCTCAAGCCGTGCCAGCTCGTCATTATTCTCGCGCAAAAGCTGTGCGGCGCGCCCCAGAATCCGCCCCCGTTCATGGCTGCCGCGGGCCGCCCATTCGCTCTGCGCGGCGGCGGCCGTTGTGACCGCCTGGTCAAGAACAGACGCGTCGGCAGGCTCGATCCTGGCGATCACCTCGCCGGTGGCCGGATAGATCTTGTCGATTGCGGGTGCCGTGCCGGCGACGGGTTTGCCGCCGACAAGCGATCTGCAGATCTGCATCTTACGCTCCTGTTCGTCCTGGCGCCATTTCACCGCGCCACCGGTCCCGGCGCAACCGCTAAAACGCCGGTCACGAACAGGCTGTCAGTTTTGCGTTGCGAAGCGGGGTTACGTGCGGCAGGCTTGATCATCCATCGGACATCAAGGGGGGCATGGCGATGACGGCTTCCAACATCAAACAGAGCGACATCAACGAGGCGGGGTTTGACGAGTCGGTGATTGACGGGGCGGGGATTGACGAGGCACGCCGCGACCTGGCGGCGATCTTTCGCTGGACGGCGCGTGAGGGCATGCATGAGGGGATTTCGAATCACTTCTCCTATGCTGTCTCGGATGATGGGCAGATGTTCCTGATGAACCCCTATGGCATCCATTTCTCAAAGCTGAAGGCAAGCGACATGCTGCTGGTCGATGCGCGCAAGCTCGATGATTCGGTGCGCCCGCATATCGATGCCACCGCCTGGGCCATCCATGGTGCCATGCACCGCAACAACCCGCAGGCGCGCTGCATCGTGCATCTTCATTCGCATTACGCCACCGCGCTCAGTGCGGTGAAATCGCCGGTTCTGCCGGCGGTCGACCAGACGACGGCACGCTTCCACAACCGGGTTGCCATCGATGGCGGGTTTGACGGCATGGGGCTTGGCGACGAGGCTGAACGGCTGTCGACGCTGCTTGGCAACAAGATGATGATGATGATGGGCAATCACGGTTTCATGACCGTCGGTGATTCGCCGGCGGTGGCGTTCGATCTCGCCTATCATTATGAGCGCGGCTGCCGCACCTATATGACGGCGCTGGCAAGCGGCCTTGAGCTGTCGGTCCTCGATGAGGGTGTGGCCGAGAAAACCGCCCAGCAGTGGGAGAATTACGAGGGTGGGCCGCTGAAGCACATGCAGGCCATCCGCGATATCCTGGATGAGGAAGAGCCGGACTACCGGCACTGAGTCCAGGATTTGGAGTGAACCATCATGAGCAAGACCAGTCTGACATTGGATGAAATCCATGCGCTTGCGCATGAGGCGATGATGAAGAATGGCTGCGACGAGGCGAATGCCGCCGCGCTGGCCGACATCGTCATGCGGGCGGAACGTGACGGCTCGCACTCGCACGGGATGTTCCGCATTCCCGGCTATGTGAAGGCCTTGCGAAGCGGCAAGGTCGATGGCAAGGCGCGCCCCACCGTGACGCGCAGGACGCCGGCCATCATCCAGTGCGAGGGGCATGGCTGTTTCGCGCCGCTGGCCCAGGCCACCGCCCTGCCGGTGCTTGCCGAGGCGGCGGCCGAAATCGGTGTTGCCGCGCTGTCGCTGACCGGCATTCATCATTTCGCCGCGTTGTGGCCGGAGACGGAATATCTTGCCGATCGCGGGCTCGTCGGCATTGCCTGCACCGCCTATATGCCGATGGTGGCGCCAGTTGGCACAGCCGAAAAGCTGTTCGGCACCAATCCGATTTCCTTTGCCTGGCCGCGGCCAGGCAAGACGCCTGTCTGCTATGACATGGCCACCGCGTCGATGGCGATGGGGGATATCCAGATTGCCGCCCGCGACGGGCGCGAAGTGCCGCTGGGCACCGGGCTTGATGCTGATGGCAACGCCACAACCGACCCGGCCGAGATCGCCAAGGGCGTGCTGTTGCCCTTTGGTGGCTACAAGGGATCAGCCATCGCGCTGATGGTTGAATTGCTGGCCGCCGGGCTGACCGGTGAGCGGTTCAGCTATGAGGCGAAAGAGCATGACAATGGCGATGGCGGTCCGCCGCGTGGCGGCGAGATGGTGATCGCGCTGTCACCCGAGCTGATTGCCGGTGCGGGATGGGAATCGCATGTCGATGATTTCATGGACCGGCTGACCAGCCTTGACGGGGTGCGTATCCCCGGGACCCGCCGGCATCAGAACAGGCTTGATACCGGGCCGCGGGCGATCAATGCGACGCTTGTCGAAACCATCCGCGAATTGATCTGATCAACCGGCTTACGCAGGACTAGCGGCCTTTCCAGACAGGCTCGCGCTTTTCGGCAAAGGCGCGGAAGCCTTCCATCCCGTCCTCCGAATTATACAGCCTGTCGACGGTCGGCAACTGCATCTTGGTAACCCGGTTCATCGCGTCCTGGAACTTCATCGCCTCGGCCTCGCGCGCCACCTCCTTGATCGCCGCGAAGACAAGCGGCGGCCCTGAGGCCAGAAGCCGCGCCAGCTCCCACGCCCGCTCATACAGCGCCGGCCCGTCGGCCAGTTTTTCGGTGACAAGACCCCAGCGATGCGCCTCCTCGCAATCCATCCAGCGGCCGGTCAGAAGCATGTCCATCGCCACATGATAGGGTATCCGCTTCGGCAGCTTGATGGTCGCGGCGTCGGCAAGGGTGCCAGCGCGAATCTCCGGCAGCGCGAAGCTCGACGCCTCGGTGGCGAGGATCAGGTCGCAGGACAGCGCCAGCTCAAACCCGCCGCCGACACACATCCCCTCGACAGCGGCGATCACCGGCTTGTTGAGGTCGCGAAGTTCCTGCAGCCCGGCAAAACCGCCGACGCCATAATCGCCAACCACCGAATCACCGGCCGCCGCGGCCTTCAGATCCCATCCGGCGGAAAAGAATTTCTCGCCAGCGGTGCGGATGATACAGACCCGCAATTCCGGATCATCGCGGAAGGACTGGAATACCTTTCCCATATGCTGTGAGGTGACAAGGTCGATGGCGTTCGCCTTTGGCCTGTCCAGCGTTACCTCAAAGACATGGCCCTCGGTACGGGTGGTGACGGTCTGGTCTGGTGTCTCGCTCATGATGATGCCTCCTCACTCGGCGTCAGTCTTCCATATCACCGCATCGACCGCCAGCGCGCCGCCGCCTGCAGGCGCCAGCATCAGCGGGTTGACCTCAATCTCGTCGAAATCCGGATTGGCGGTGATGATCCCGCACAGAGTTTGCACGGCGTTGATGGCGGCGTCGATATCGGCCGCATCCCGGCCGCGATAGCCGGTCAGCAGCGGTGCCAGCCGCAATTGCAACAACGCCGCCCGGATCTCGTCGCCAGTCGCCGGCAGGACCAGCGTGACGACATCGCCCAGAAGTTCGGCGGCGGTGCCGCCCATGCCAAGGCTCAGCGTCAGCCCATAGACCGGATCGCGGCGCAGCCCGACAAGCAGTTCAGCCACCGGCGGCGGTGCCATTTCCTCAACCAGAAAGCCGGTGGCCGCCGACATGTCTTCAGCCGCGGCAAGCAGGTCATCGGCATCGAGCCCGAGCCGGACAAGGCCGGCATCGCTCTTATGCGCATGGCCAAGACCTTTCAGCGCCAGGGGCGGTGTCAGGCCGGCAGCGGCGGCGGCGATATCAGCCGGCCCGTCGGCGCGGATACCTGCCGGCACGGTGATACCCGCGCTGGCGAGAATGGCTTTCGCCGCCGCCTCGTCGATCAGCTGGCGATCTGTCGGGGCCGGCCCGGCGGCGTGCGGGCGCCAGCCACCAGCCACATCTGGCATTGCCGCCAGTTCGATGGCGCGAAGGCCGTGCGCGAAACCGTTCAGCGGCACAATCCCGTCATCCATCATTCGGGTGGCCCAGCTGTCCGGGATCCCCTCGGCAAGGCTGCCAAGACAGGCGACATGGGTGCCGGTTATCTCGCCGGCGCGCTTCATCGCCGCCACTGCCGGATGCCAGGCCTCATCACTGCAGCGGTCGGCGCGCGGAAAATCGATCACCAGAACCGACAGGTCGACCCAGTCGCCCATCATCGCGGCAAAGGCGTCGGTCATCTTCTGCTCATCGCCCCAGATGAAGGTGTGGTAGTCGAGCGGGTTGGCCAGCGCCACCAGCGGCCCCAATGTCTCGGCAAGCCGTTTCAGATTCGGCGCCGGAATGGCTGGCCAGTCCAGATCATGGCCTGCCGCCAGGTCCGCCGCCAGCCCGGCCTCGCCGCCCGAACAGCACATCGCGGTGACCCGCCTGCCGGGCAACCTGCCAAGCGCATGAACAAGCTTCAGCGCTTCCAGCATGTCCTCCGGCGCGGCGGCCTCGATGACGCCGCAGCGGGCGAGAAAGGCGGATGAGGCCGCGCCGTCACCGGCCAGCGCGGCGGTGTGGGAACTGGCGGCTGTCTGCGAGGCGGCGGTCTTGCCGGCCTTGATGGCGATGATGGATTTACCCATCGCAGCGGCCTCTTCAGCCATGCCAGCGAAATCCACCGGATCGATGATTCCCTCGATATAGAGACCCGCCGCCGTGACCCGGTCATCGGCAAGAAGGCTTCGTGCCATGTCGGTCAGGCTTGTCTGCGCCTGGTTGCCGACGCAGGCAATATAGGCGATTGGCAGACCGCGCGCCTGCATGCTGATATTGATGGCGATGTTCGATGACTGGCTGATGATGGCAACGCCGCGATCAACCGCCCGCCCGCCATGCTGGTCAGGCCACAGCATCGCGCCGTCCAGATAGTTCAGAACGCCATAGCAGTTCGGCCCCAGCAACGGCATCTCCCCGGCCGCCGTGACAAGCGCCTGCTGCAAGGCCTCATCGCCTGTCTCGGCAAAGCCGGACGCAAAGCAGACAGCCCCGCCACATCCCATGGCAGATAGCTGGCCGGCCACCTCGATGGCGGCGTTGCGGTTGATCCCCAGAAAGGCGGCGTCGGGCGCGGCGGGAAGATCATCAAGGCCCGGCAGGCAGGCAACGCCGCCAATCTCGGCGCGAGTCGGATGCACCGGCCAGATATCGCCGTCAAACCCCGATTTCAGACATTGCGCGACGACATTTTCCGCCCACCAGCCGCCAAACACGGCAATCGAACGGGGTCTGAACAGGCGCGACAGGTCCCGCATTCCTAGCCCCCGAGCGGGCGCAGAAGCTCGCGGCTGATGATGTGGCGCTGGATTTCCGACGTGCCGTCCCAGATCCTCTCCACCCGCGCATCGCGCCAGAAGCGGGCCAGCGGCAGATCATCCATCAGCCCCATGCCGCCATAGACCTGAATCGCCTCATCGGTGACACGGGCCAGCATTTCCGAGGCATAGAGCTTTGCCGAGGCAATCTCGCGGTTTGCCGGCAGCCCCTGGTCAAGCCGCCAGGCCGCCGACAGGGTCAGCCAGTCGGCGGCGTCGATCTCGGTCACCATGTCGGCAAGCTTGAAGCCGACGCCCTGGAACTTGCCGATCTGCTTGCCGAACTGTTTTCGCTCCACAGCGTAGTTCAGCGCATAGTCAAAGGCCCGGCGCGCGCGCCCTACACACATCGTCGCGACGGTGATACGGGTGGCGTAAAGCCAGGTGTTCATCACCTCGAACCCGCCATCGACGGCGCCAAGAACCTGATTGTCGGCAAGCCGGCAATCCTCGAATTTCAGGATCACATTGTGATAGCCGGCATGCGAGACGGATTTGTATCCCGGCAGCACCTCGAATCCCGGATGGCCGCGATCGACGAGGAAACAGGTGATTCGCTTCTTTGGCCCGTGCGGCGTGTCATCGACGCCGGTGGCAACGAAGACGATGAAGAAATCGGCATGGTCGCCGCCGGAGATGAAATGCTTGGTGCCGTTCAGCACCCAGTCGCCGCCATCGCGGCGGGCTGTCGTGCTCATGCCGCGCACGTCCGAGCCGGCATCCGGTTCTGTCATCGCCAGCGCGTCCATCCTCTCGCCGCGCACCGCCGGCATCAGATAGCGCTCGATCTGGTCGCCCTCACAGGCCATCAGGATGTTTTGCGGGCGCCCGAAGAAATGCGTCAGCGCCATCGAGCCGCGCCCAAGCTCACGTTCGAGAAGCGCGAATTCCAGATTGTTCAGCCCGCCGCCGCCGACCGATTCCGGGAAATTGGCGGCGTAGAATCCCATCGCCAGAACCTTGTCCCTGATCTGCTGGCCAATCTCGGCGGGCACGTT
>SHBC01000039.1 GCA_004213025.1 SAR116 cluster bacterium | reverse complement strand
CCGAGACGATTTCGCTGATCTGGCCCCATCCCGCGGATGACCTTACCACCACGCCGCTTCCCGGCGTTGCCGAGTTCATCGCCGGCATCGAATCACGCCCGAAATCGGATGTTGCCGGCCATCTTGCCGCCCTCATCGACAGCGCCACCCCGTCGGAGCGCTGGGCGATGATCAAGCTGGCGACTGGCGGACTTCGTGTCGGTGTGTCGGCGCGCCTGGCAAAGACCGCGCTGGCTGCCTATGGCGGGCAGGATCTGGCAGAGATCGAGAAGATCTGGCATGGGCTGGAAGCCCCCTATACCGATTTGTTTGCCTGGCTCGATGGCCACGCCGCGCCGCCGCATATCCAGCCCGGGCGCATTTTCCATCCGATGATGCTGTCGAACCCGATCGATGAGGCGCGTGATTTCGACAGGCTTGTCGCCAGCGACTATCAGGCCGAATGGAAATGGGACGGCATCCGCGTACAGCTTGTCTTCGATGGCGAGAGTCGGCGCATTTTTTCACGAACAGGCGATGATGTCTCCGCCGCCTTTCCCGATCTGGCAGCGGCGTTGGACGGGCACGCCGTTCTCGATGGCGAGCTACTGGTTGGTCATGATTTCCAGCCGCTCGCCTTCAACAGCCTGCAGCAGCGGTTGAACCGCAAGACACCGGCGAAGACGCATCTTCGCGATCTGCCGGCCTTCGTGCGCGTCTATGACATGTTGTTCGACGGGGATGAGGATCTGCGCGATCTGCCGTTGTCGGACCGCCGCCAGCGCCTTGAGACATGGATGCACCAATACAAAGGTGACAGGCTCGACCTGTCCGAAATCCTGCCCTTCGGGAGCTGGCAGGATCTGGCGCGCCTGCGCCTGGAAGGCGCCGAGATCCATGGCTATGAAGGTTTGATGATCAAGGACCAGCAAAGCCCCTATGTCGCCGGCAGGCCAAAGGGACCGTGGTTCAAATGGAAACGCGAGCCGCGGATGATCGACACCATCATGATGTATGCGCAGCGTGGACATGGCCGGCGAAGTTCCTTCTATTCAGACTTCACCTTCGGTATCTGGCGCGGCAATGAGATCGTGCCGGTCGGCAAGGCCTATTCCGGCTTTACCGATGATGAGCTTCGCGAGCTCGACAAATGGGTTCGCACAAACACCACAAACCGGTTCGGGCCGGTGCGCGAGGTGGAAAAACGACTTGTCGTCGAGCTTGCCTTCGACAGCGCGCATGACAGTCCGCGCCACAAATCAGGCATCGCCCTGCGCTTTCCCCGGATCAGCCGGATTCGCTGGGACAAGCCGGCTGGCGAGGCCGATACCATCGAAACGGTGCGCGCCCTGGTCGAATGAGCGGGAGCGGGGAAGCGGAACCCTATGACAGAACGCGGCGAAACTGCCGGCAATTTGACAAGCCACAGCTTTATTTTCTGATCACATTCCTATAAATTAGTACTTACTGATAAAATAATGACACTCAAACATCCCCATTTGCCTGTGATGGCGGCATCGAGTGAGGATTTTGCCAATGAATGACCTTGATGCCAGCATCATCGCCCTGTTGAAGCGCAATGCCCGTATGTCGGTGACACAGATGTCACACGAGCTTGGCGCGTCCCGGGTCACCATCGACGCCCATGTCAAGAAAATGGAGCAGTCCGGCGTCATTACCGGCTATACGGTCACGCTCGGCGCCGAGGAGTTCCGGCATAATGTATCGGGCTGGATCATGATCAATGTCGAGGCGAACATGGAGGAGGCAGCGATCAGGAAGCTGTCCGGCATGCCCGAGATCACCCGGCTGTTCACCACCAACGGACGCTGGGACCTTGCCGCGGAAATCCAGACACAGACGCTGGAGACCTTCGACACGGCCATCTCACGCCTTCGCCAGATCCCCGGTATCAAGGAAACCGATACCAGCCTGTTGCTGAGTTCACGCCTCGGTTAGACTCCCCCAAACTCGCGTCCGATGTCGCGCCGACGTGACATTTCACCACGCCTCATCCTGCACCTGCATCGACAGATGAAACTTTTTGGGCTTTTCCTGTCCGGAAAATGATGTTCATACTTGTACCGGTCGTCGGGGGAAACAATGGCGACTTAGATTGCGGAGGAACCCAATGAAAAAACTTTTCGGTATTGGCGTAGCTGCCACCATGATGATGGCGGTTGGCGGCACAGCCAACGCTTTTGAATGCAAGGTCACGGAAGCCTCGATGGACAAGCCTGGCGGCTTTCCCGAGCGGGCACTGACCATGATCGTGCCTTACGGCCCGGCCGGTGGTTCGGGGCAGGTTGCCGCGGCGATGGCCGAGGGCGTGACCGGTCTGACCGGCGTTGCCATCAACCGTGACCACAAGCCCGGCGGTTCGGGCACTGTCGGCATGACCGCCTACATGGCCTCACCGGCGGACGGCTATAACGTTCTGGAGCATATCGACGACGCTTCGTCGGCGCATGCGCTGGACTCATCGCGTCCAAACCCGGCCGTGGATCTGATCCCGCTGGTGGTCTCGCAGGTCACCTTCTCGCAGATCTACATCCGGACCAACGAAACCCGCTATGATGACTGGAAGTCGTTCGTCGCATGGGTGAAGGCCCAGGGCGGCAAGGCGACAATCGCCAACGTCTCCAAGGAAGGCTCGATGGAGCGTGTCACGATGAAGTTCATCACCGACGCGACCGGCATGGAAATCCAGCAGATCTCGTTCGACAAGGGCGCACCGCGTTATGGCGCGCTTCTTGGCGGTCAGGTCGACGCGCTGTTCGAGCAGCCTGGCGATGTTCGCAAGTTCCTGGATGCCGGCAACTTCAAGCCGATCCTGACGATCTTTGACGAGCGTCCGTCGGTCTTTGCTGACGTACCGACCCACCGTGAGATGGGCATGGATTTCGATCCGCTGCTTCGTTTCCGTGGCTTCTACGTCCACAAGGACGCCCCGGCTGACCGCGTTGAGTGGCTGCAGTGGGCGTTCCAGCGCGGCTATTGCCAGGACAGCTATCAGGCGTTCAACGATTCAAAGTTCATGAACGTGATCGACAGCTATCGCGACACCGCCGGTGCCCGTGACCTGATCACCCGTTCCATCGCCCAGTACCGCGACGTGTACAAGTCGATGGGCATGGATGTGAAATAGGCCTGTCCTTCTACATTGCAGTGCCCCCGGAGGCCATTGGCGCCGGGGGCATCCCATCTCCAGTTTGATACATTATATCGGCAGCCTGACTGTCAGAGTTTGATTGAGGGAGAGATCGTTGGGTCAGCTCGGTAAATCGCACATGATCGAGACTGTCGTCTGGTCGCTGATCGCGGTCATTTTTTTCGGCTATACCTTCGAGTTCAACCAGCCGATCGAGATCTACAAGTTCGGCGCTACCGGCTGGCCGCGCGTCATCATCCTGTTGCTGATGCTGGTGACGCTTGGCAATCTTTATCACCATTTCAAACATGGCTCGGCCATTCAGAAAGGTCGCGTTGGCATTGCTGAGACCGATGATTCGCCAACCGATTACAGCAACCCGGCTACCCTCGCCAAGATCATCGCGATCCTGTTCACGCCTTTCCTGTTTGCCTATCTGTTGAAGCCGGTTGGCATGTATTCGGCGGCGCCATTCTTCATCGCCGCCGTCATCTGGCTGTTTGGCGAGCGCCGGTGGAAATGGATCATCAGCATCACAATCCTGATCTACGCCATCCTGCTTGGCCTGTTCGTCGTCACGCTCAATGCCCCCCTGCCTCAGGGCAACGTGTCTCCCTTTTATGATTTCAGCGGGTTCATCCTGAAAATGAACACCCAGCTGCAGAAGCTCTGGTAACGCACATGGTGGAAAATTTCCTCGCCGGCACCGCCGCCCTCTTTGGCGATCCCTTTACCATCGCGATCTTCGTTTTCGGGGTCGTTGGCGGCATGCTGTTCGGCGCCATCCCCGGGGTCAGCATGCTGACGCTGGCGGCGATCCTGCTTCCCTTCACCGCCGACCTGGAGCCGGCCCAGGGGGTGATGCTGTTCGCGGTTATCTATTGTACCGGCACCTATGGCGGCGCCATTACGGCGATCCTGTTCAACATCCCCGGCGCGCCGGAAAACGCACCGACCGCCTTTGACGGCTATCCGATGACCCGCAAGGGCCAGTCTGGCAAGGCCGTTGGCGCGGCGGTGCTGTGTTCAGCCATCGGCGGTGTGGCATCGGCGCTGGTGATGATGGCGGCCACCGAACCGCTGGCCAACTGGGCTATCCGCAATATCGGCCCGCCGGAAATCTTCGCGCTTGTCTTCTTCGGGCTTGCCGTAGCCTCGTCGGTTGGCGGGCGGACGATCTGGAAAGGCTGGATGTCGGTTCTTCTCGGCCTTCTTATCGCGACCATCGGTCAGGATCCGGTGGGGGGTATCAACCGCTACAATTTCGGCTTCACCGACCTTGCCGCCGGCATTGCGTTTGTGCCGGCGATCCTCGGTTTCTTCGCGGTATCGGAAATCTTTGTTCAGGCGGAAAAGAAGGCGACAGGCCAGTTCGATGCGCCGAAGGTCGGCATGTCCTTCCCCACCGTCCTTGAGCTCTGGATGCATAAATTTGCCGTCCTGAGGTCGATTCTGGTCGGCTTCTTCTGCGGCATTCTTCCCGGCATCGGCGCCACGCTGGCGGCCTTCATGGGCTATGGCGAGGCGGTGCGCTGGTCAAAGAACAAGGAAGAATTCGGCAAGGGCAAGCTGGAAGGCGTCATCTCGTCAGAGACCGCCAACAACGCCGCCACCGGCGCGGCGATGATCCCGCTGCTGGCGCTCGGCCTGCCGGGCGGTGCGCTGACAGCGATGATGGTGGCCGTGTTCCAGATGCATGATCTCGAACCCGGACCGCTGGTCTTCTATAATTCACCCGATCTGATCTGGATTGTCTTCGCGGCGATGTTCTATGCGAACCTGTCGATCCTGTTCATTGGGCTGATCGAAACGAAGACCATCCTGTATCTCCTGAAGATCCCGTTCCAGTTCCTGGCCCCGCTGATCCTGCTTCTGGCAGCCATCGGCTCCTATATCGGTCGCGGCCTTGTTCTGGACGTGATGGTGATGTTCGGGGCTGGTATTCTGGGCTTTCTGTTGCGCCGCACCGGCTATTCGATTCCAGGCATTGTCCTTGGATTGATCCTCGGCAAGATCGGCGAGCAGAACTTCGCCCAGGGCATGCAGATGGTGCATTACGATATGGGCACCTATTTCTCGCGCCCGATCTGCTCCATCCTGATTGTAGCAGGTACATTGACACTGGCCGCCGGCGTGTATAGAGCGTTTTCATCATCCTCGAACAACGCCTAAGCAGGCCCGGCCCTGGAAAGGACGCGCCGTGTCAGATGACATCGCCCAGACAGACAAGCCTATAGACGAAACCATAGACGAACTTGTCGCCCATGCCCGCGACGCCCAGGCAGCCTATGAGGCCATGGGATCGCAGGCGCTTTTCGATCGTGCCTGCCAGGCTGTCGCCTGGTGCCTGATGGAACCGGAACGCAACCGCCACCTTGCCGAGTTCGCCGTCGCCGAAACCGGCCTTGGCAAGGCCGATGACAAGGTGCGCAAGAACCACAACAAGACCCTCGGGCTGATGCGTGACATCAAGGATGTCACCGCCTTTGGCCATATCGAGGATGACACCGAACTTGGCCTGTCGACCTTTCTGCGGCCAAAGGGCGTTGTTGCCGCCATCGTGCCATCGACGAACCCGCTGGCGACCCCGGTCAACAACATGATCAACGCGCTGAAGACCGGCAATGCGATCATCCTCGCGCCATCGCCAAAGGGCGTGAAGCCTCTGCTGGCCATGCTCGAGCATATCCATCCGGCGCTTGCCGCTCTCGGGCTGCCTGACGGTCTGGTCCAGATGGTGCCTGTGCCGCCATCAAAGCCGAAGACCGAACGCCTGATGCAGCTTGCCGATATGGTGCTTGTCACCGGATCGCAGGCCAATGTGCGGGCCGGCTATTCATCCGGGACCCCGGCCATTGGTGTCGGCGCCGGTAATGTCGTGACCATCGTTGATGAAACCGCCGATATTGCCGAAGCGGCGGCGAAAATCGCCGCGTCAAAGACGTTCGACAACGCCACCTCCTGCTCGTCAGAGAATGCGGTGATCGCCGTTGATGCGGTTTATGACGAGCTGGTCGCGGCGCTTGCCGCCGAGGGGGGATATCTCCTTGATGACGCGCAGTCCGCCAGTCTTGAATCCATTCACTGGCATCATGGCAGGCTGGCGCCGCGCCTGTTGGCCAAGGACATCGATATTGTGCTGGCCGAAACCGGCCTTGCTGACAGCGCGCCCAAAGGCACGAGGTTCCTTGTCGCGCCGCAGCAGGATATCGGCGCGGATCACCCGATGACGGGCGAGAAGATGGCGCTGTTTCTGGCCCTTCACCGGGCCGGTGATTTCGACGAGGCGATGAACAAGGCCATCGCGATTCAAAATGTCATGGGGGCTGGCCATTCGCTTGGCCTGCATTCAGGCGATGATGAGCGCGCCCGCCGGCTGGCCATGGAGGCGCGCACCTGCCGGGTGATCGTCAACCAGGCGCATTGTTTCGCCAATGGCGGCTTTTTCAACAATGGCATGCCTTTTTCGCTGTCGATGGGATGTGGCAGCTGGGGTGGCAACTCCATTGACGAGAACCTGAACTGGCGTCATTTCGTGAATCAGGTTCGCATCGTGCGCACGATCGCCGAGCGCAAGCCGTCACTTGACGAGATTTTCGGCGATTACTGGGAAGACCACGGCAAATGACACAGAGTATCGCGGCGCAGCTTGACGCCAACGCGGCAGCCGCTGGCGATGCGGTATGGCTGACCTCGCCTGACACGGGCGATACGGTCAGCTGGGCCGAGGCAGCGGCAAGGTCACGCGAAATCGCCTGCCAGCTTGATACGCTGGGGCTTGCCGACGGGGCGCCCGTCGCCGTCGCCGCGCAGAATTCCATCTGGTCGACGCTGTGTTTTACCGGCATCACCGCTGGCGGCTATCTTGCCACGCCGCTGAACCTTGTCGCCGGCGCCCGCGTGATGTCCTATGTCATCGCGCATTCGGGGGCCAGGGTGATCCTGTGCACCGATGACCAGCGGCAGCTGATCGACGAGGCGCTGGCCAACATCGACCACGCCGTGACAATCATCAGGCTGGACCCCGATCACGGGCCGGAATGGCCGGAAGGACCGGCGCCGGCAGCAACGCCGCGCACCACGCCGGATGCATGCAGTGCGGGCCTTTTGATGTACACATCGGGGACCACAGGCAATCCAAAGGGTGTTATTCTCAGCCATGCCAATCTGATGGCCGCCGGCATGAATGTCGTCGATGGCCATGGCGTCGGCCGCGATGATACGGGCATGTGCGTGCTGCCGATCTATCATATCAACGGGCTGTGCGTGACGGTGATGGGCACATTGATGTCGGGCGGCGGGCTTGTCATGCCCTACCGCTTTTCGGTGCGCGCCTTCTGGCAGCAGGTTCGCGACAGCCATGTCAGCTGGTTCAGCGCCGTGCCGACATTGTTTGCCTATCTTCTGAATGACGACACGCCACCGCAGATCGACCGCGACAGGCTGCGCTTCTCGCGCTCCGCCTCGGCGCCGCTGTCACCGGAAATCCACCGGCGGTTCGAAGAGCGTTTCGGCATCCCGATCATCGAAACCATGGGGCTGACCGAAACCGGCGCGCAGATTCTCTCGAACCCGATGCCGCCAGCCACGCGCAAGATCGGCTCCCCCGGCATCGCTGTCGGCAACGAGATCGTCATTGCCGATGAAACCCAGCAGGAAGTGGCGCGCGGTGTCACCGGCGAAATCCTGGTGCGCGGTGCCAATGTGATGCAGGGCTATCTGAACCAGCCTGAGGAAACAGCCAGCACAATCACCGCCGACGGATGGCTTCGTACCGGCGATCTTGGCCATATGGATGAGGACGGGTTCGTCTTTGTGACCGGGCGGATCAAGGAGCTGATCATCAAGGGCGGCGAGAACATCGCCCCGCGCGAGGTCGATGAGGTGCTTCTCGAGCATGACACCATCCTCGAGGCGGCTGCCTTTGCCGTGCCTTGCGAGCAATATGGCCAGCGTGTCGAGGCCTGCATCCGCCACAAGCCGGACCGGGTGGCCGATGAGGCGACATTGCTGGCGCATTGCGTCTCGCGGCTTGGCAAATTCAAGGCGCCAGAGCGGATCCACGTCCTTGACGATCTACCGAAGGGGCCATCCGGCAAGGTTCAGCGGCTGAAGCTGTATGGTCTGGTCTATGACGACAGTTGATGCAAGGATGGCGATGTGAACGCAACGTCCCTGCAGGCCCTTCTGCCAAGCCTTGACCCGCTGTTGATCGCCAGCGTGTGCGCCATTTTTGTGTTTGCCGGAATCGTCAAGGGGTTCCTCGGGATCGGGCTTCCCGCCGCGGCGATGGGTCTGCTGACGCTGATCATCTCGCCAACCGAGGCCATCTCGCTGTTATGGCTTCCCATCCTGTTCACCAACGTCTTCCAGTTTGGCCGCGCCAGCAACAAACGCGAGATCATGGTCACCTATAAATGGTTTGCCGCCGCAATTTTCTTCAGCATCTTCCTGACCTCGCTGTTCATCAATGACTATCCGACCGCCCTGCTGACCGTCGCCATCGGGGTGGCGATGGTGATCTTCTCGCTCAACCTGCTGTTCGGCCTGTCACTGCCGGTCGGACCCGGACGCG
>SHBC01000038.1 GCA_004213025.1 SAR116 cluster bacterium | reverse complement strand
GCTTGCCCCGGGAATACTTGCCTGCGCCGTCCTCTATGGCGGGTTCATGGCGGTGCGGCGTGGCTGGGTCAGCACGGCGGACGCGGCCAGTGATGAGGCGGCGCCAGAGGCGGCAGAGTTCAGACTGCCTTACGGCGTGATCATCTTTCTTGGCCTGGCGATCCTTCTGGCAACATTGACCGAGGGCGGGATCATCGACTGGTCAGCGCTGCACCTTCACCGCTCGCTTGGCCTTCCCTATGCCGAGGCCGGCCATGCCGTGCTGTGGTTCAGCGTCGCCATGACCGTCACCAGATTTGCCGGCGACTGGCTGACAGACCGCATCAGGCCGCATATGCTTCTTGCCGTGCCGCTGATCATCGCCGCCATTTTGTTGATGATGGCCGTCACCACGACACAGGTAGCACTGCTGATGATGGCCTATGTCGCGATGGGTCTGGCGCTTGGCAATGCTTTCCCGATCATCATTTCCGAGGCCGGGCGCGCCGCTGGCGACAGGCCGCTTCGCGAGATTTCGATCATCGTCGGCTTTGCCTATGTGGGGCTGATCAGCGGGCCGGCCCTGTTCGGCGTCACGGCGCATCTCGTCGGCCTTGATTCCACGCTGATGCTGCTTGGCGTTCTGGCGCTGATCCTGGGTCTGGCAAGCTTTGCCCTCCCACGCTTTACCGGGCCACGCTTTACCGGGCCGCGTTTCTCCGGTCGAGGCAGGAACCGCTAGCTGGCGGCAATCACCCGCGGCGCAAGGCTGGCATTCTCGAACGCCGCCGCCGCACCGCGCAGCCCGGCATGCGGGTCGAACGACAGCCAGACAGGCAGATCGGTAAGCAGATGCCCCATCGTGCCGCCATGACGAAGGCGGGTGGCAAAGGGGCTGTCCGCAACAAGGCTGTGAAGCTGGGCAACGATGCCGCCGGCAATCACCGCCCCGCGCCAACATCCGATGGTCAGGATGGCGTCGGCCATCACCGTGCCCAGAATGCCAAGCATCATATCCACCGCTCGGCGCGCTGTCGCATCACCGGCAAGCGCCGCCGCGCCAATCTCAGGCGCCGGCAGCGCCGCGCCGCCTGACAGCAGGCGATACAGTGTCTCAAGCCCGCCGCCACTGACAAAATGCTCGGCCGAGACATGCGTGGGCTCGGACCGGGTGTCGACCCACAGCCGCTGCAACAGCTCCATCTCGGCGGCGTCCTGCGGCGCAAAGCCGACATGACCGCCCTCGCCCTCGAGCGGGATCGGCCCCAGCGGTGACGGCACCAGCGCGGCAACGCCAAGCCCGGTCCCCGGGCCAATGACGAGAAGCGGCGCATCATCCTGGCCCACGCCCTCAAGCAACGGCAGATTGCCATGCGCCGTCGGGTCATTCTGTGCCAGTGCCTGGGCGGTAAAATCATTGACCACAAGCAGGCTGTTCAGCCGCAGCGCCTGCAAAAGGTCGCGCTTGCCGAAACGCCAGTGATTGTTGGTGACGGTGACATGTTCGGCCTGAACCGGGCCGGCCACCGCGATACTGGCAGCGCTCACCGGCTGGTCGATGCGATCCTGATAGGCAAGGAAGGCCGCCTCGAGCGTCGGGAAATCGCGACACAGCATGCTGTGGTGATGCGATAGCCCGTCCTCGCCGGCAATCGCAAAGCGAACATTGGTGCCGCCAACATCAACAGCAACAAGCGACATCATAACCCTCTAGCGGAATATCTGACCAAATTCGTAAATGACCACCGCCAGTTCGGATTCCAGCGGGAAAGACAGCATGCCCATGACATCATACCCAAGCAACACCGGCATGATGTAGAAGCGGATCATGAAGATGAACCAGGCGACATAGAGCGGGCGCAGCCTGTCCACAAGGAAGCCCGGCGTCAGCCTGCGCATCGCCCTGATCAGCGGGTCGGTCAATTTCACGAACGCCTTCATGAAGAAGAAATCCGACTGTTCCGAGACGAAGAGACTCATCCCGAACCGGCCGACAAGCGTCCACATCACCAGCCCCATGGCATAGTCGATCAGGATGACCCAGATTGGAATACCTTCGAACATTGTCGTTCCTTGATGACCTGTCTCGATTGTTACTGTGCAGCGTAAATTATGCAGAAAGGAAACGGAGCAGGAAAGACTCCCTGCTCCGCGATATTTTATCCTTCATCCATGCCCCATCATTCATGCCCCATCATTAAGGGAGGCACATGGATGCGGCGTCAGGCGTTGGTAACCGTCTCGCCCTTCGGAATACGGATCGCGTCAACCATCCTCTGGGTTTCCTCGTCCGGCTCCTCGGTCATCAGCGATACGACAACCATCAGCACGAGGCTGACAGGCATACCGATCATGCCAAAGCGAAGACCATCAAGACCGGCCCACGGCGCCATGCCCGCGAACTGCACCATGTAGAGGTACCAGGCACCGGCGCCAAATCCGCCGATCATGCCTGCCACCGCGCCTGCACGGTTGGCCCGTTTCCACCAGACACCAAGGACCAGCGGGAAGAACAGACCGGAGTTCGCGAAACAGAACGCCCAGGCAACCGCACCGAGAATTCCGGTGAGCTTGGCCGAGGCCACAAAGGCAGCTGCCGCTCCAACAGCGAGAAGCAGAACCCGCGCCACGACAAGACGTGTCTTGGTATCTGCCTTCGGGTCGATGATCTTGTAGTACAGATCGTGCGACAGGGCGTTGGCGATGGCCAGAAGCAGACCGTCGGCGGTCGACATGGCGGCCGCAAGGCCACCAGCGGCCACAAGGCCCGAGATCACATAGGGAAGACCCGCGATTTCCGGCGTCGCCAGAACCACGATGTCACCCTTCATGAAGAACTCATTGATCTGCAGAAGTCCGTCACCGTTACCGTCGATGATCTTCACAAAGCCGACACTCGACCAGTTCTGGACCCACTCAAGCGCGTTCACCTCGGCAATCGACGAACCAATGATGCCGGTCGCCAGATTTGGATCCAGGATCGACAGCTTGGTGAATGTCGCCAGCGCGGGCGCCGTGAAGTACAGAAGGAAGATGAAGATCAGCGACCAGCCGACTGACTGGCGGGCTGCTTTCACCGACGGCGTCGTGAAGTAACGCATCAGAACGTGTGGCAGCGAGGCCGTACCGGCCATCATGCAGAGCACGAGGGTCAGGAACTTCCACTTTGCCATCAGCGTGTCACTGGCGTCGTTGATGCCAACGCTGAGCGCGGCAAGGCCCTTCGCCTGAGCAGCGGCTTCGGCAGTCGGCTTCAGCTCACCGACCTTATGCAGGGCTTCCAGCTCCTGCACGCGCAGGACGGCGTCAAACTGGGCGAATTGCGGAATGAGACCGTAATCCAGCTTGTTTGACATCCAGAAGACCGGCAACAGATAGGCGACGATCAGCACGATATATTGTGCCACTTGGGTCCAGGTCACGGCCTTCATACCGCCAAGCATCGAACACACAAGGATGCCGGCAAGACCGAACCAGACGCCAACCTCGAACGGAATGTCGAGGGCGCGTGACGCCACGATACCAGTGCCTGTGATCTGCGCCGTCACATAGGTGAAGGACGCAACCACAAGGATGATAACCGCACAGAAACGCGCCAGGTTGCCACCATAGCGGGTTCCGATGAAGTCAGGCACCGTGTAGCAGCCGAACTTGCGAAGATACGGTGCCAGAAGGCTTGCCACCAGAACGTAACCGCCGGTCCAGCCGACGAGGAACGCCATGTAGGGATAGCCCCTCAGATAGATACCGCCAGCCATCGCGATGAACGAGGCACCCGACATCCAGTCGGCCGCCGTCGCCATCCCGTTGAACACGGCTGGCACCTGTCTGCCGGCGACGTAATATTCATTGGACTGCATGGTCCGCGAAAGAACACCGATCAGCGCGTAGATGAGAATTGTGAAGCCAACGAACATATAGCCGATATAGCGTGGTGCCACGCCGGCCTGTTCGAGAATGGCCATGAGAATGACAAAGCCCAGGAAACCCAATGTGTAGATTCCGTAGACCCGACCGAGATTCTGAATGAATCCGCCTTCGAGTTTTATCATGGTGTGTCCCCCTATTCCTCAGAAACACCATGTTCGTCATCAAGCTTGTTCTGGCGCGAAACGAACCAGAAAATCAAGACGACGAAGGCGATCTGCGAGCCCTGGCCAGCCATGAAGTAACCGCCGGGGAACGATCCCTCGGCACCATTCAAGGCAGAACCAAACCAGTGCACGACAAAAGAGAAGAAGGCCCAGATCGCAAGCGTGATGAACAGCAAGCGCTTGGACTTCTCCCAATGGCTGGACGAACCAGCTGCTTCGTTTGACATGAAAATTCCTCCTGTTGAAGCCCCCGCCTTGCGGCGGGTAGCACCGTAGCCCCGGAACCAACTGAGGAATGTCAGCCCCGAAGCCTCCCCTTCCATCGCGGTTTATTGTTGCTTTTACCGCGACTTCATTAGCGCCCGATGGTAATCAGGAGCGACAAAATGACAACAACTTTTCTGTTTTCAAAGACAATGCAGCTGCCAGAAACGCTCAAATCGGTCCTTCGCACGCTGGGTTTCATTGGCCAGGCACCCATCGAATCCTACCGGCAACTAATTGATCATACAGAGAAAAACGCCGCCTATGTGTCCCAGGTCACGCTCTATACCTACATCAAGGCCCGTGCCGGCACGCAATATCCGAAGCTGTTCACGAATGAGGACTTCCTGACCTCTCTTCGGATTGCGCGCTGGCACATTTTCGGCGCCGCCGTCGCCGACATGGCGCTGTTCGCCGCCGCCCAGTTTCACGGTAGCGGGGCGCTCGACCATGACCGGAGCGCCGCCTTTGCCGGCGGCATCATGGATGAGGTGCTGACCAATTATGAACAGCAGGATGTCGCGCCGAAAGTGTTCCTCGAGATGCTGGCCGAGGGGCACCGCCGCGCCGCCTTTGCCAGCTGGGCCGACATCGCCGACGGCCCGGCCGCCTTTCAGACAAGCTCGGACGCGGTGTTTCACTGGGCACCGATTGCCGACGAGCTGAAGGCGCTTGATGAGGAAATCGTCCGCAACTCGATCCATCTCCGCTGGATCGGCGTTCGCCGCGACACCAAGGCGCTGCTCAGGCATGACGCCATTCTTGCCAGCTGGACACCGCCGGACCGCGTCCGTTAACCCGCTGGCAGGGCGGGGTTGGTCACGCCATCCCGGGGAGCGCCATCCCGTGGAGAGACTTCGTCTCGAGATAATCCTCAAGGCCCATCATCCCGCCCTCGCGGCCATTGCCAGATTGCTTGTACCCGCCGAACGGGGTTCCGTATTCAACGCCGGCGCCATTCACATGAACCGCGCCAGCCCGAAGGCGGGCGGCGACTCGCTCGGCGCGCTCCGCATTGCCTGTCTGCATGTAGGCGGCAAGGCCATAGGGCGTGTCATTGGCGATCCTGATGGCTTCGTCCTCATCCTCAAACGGGATGATGACCAGCACCGGACCGAAGATTTCCTCCCGGGCGACACGCATGTCATTGCTGACATCGGCAAAGATCGTCGGCTTCACATACCAGCCTGTCTCAAACCCGTCCGGCTTTCCGGGGCCGCCTGCCAGAAGCCTGGCACCTTCCTCGATGCCGGCATGGATCATCGCCTGCACCCGGTGATACTGGATTTCGTCGAACAGCGGCCCGATATGGTCGCCTTCTTCCTGCGGATCGCCAACCACGGTGTCCTCGGCAGCCTTGCGTGCAAGCTCCAGCACCTCGTCATAGCAGGACCGCTCGACCAGCAGACGGGTCGGCGCATCGCAGGACTGGCCAGTATTCGACATGCATTCGCCGACAGCGGCAGGGACCAAGGCGGCGATATCAGCATCGGCAAAGACCAGATTGGGCGACTTGCCGCCAAGCTCCAGCGTCACGCGTTTTACCGTATCGGCGGATTCCTTTGTGACCGAGGTGCCGGCGCGGGTCGAACCGGTGAAGGACATCATCTGGATGTCGGGGTGGCGCGACATTGCCGAGCCGATGGTCGGGCCGTCACCATGCACCAGATTAAAGACGCCGGCCGGATAGCCAGCCTCATGGATGATCTCGGCATAGACCATCGCCGATAGCGGCGTATGCTCTGACGGTTTCAGGATACAGCTGCATCCTGTTGCCAGCACCGGAATGACCTTCAGCGCGATCTGGTTGATGGGCCAGTTCCACGGCGTGATCAGGCCGCAGACGCCGATCGGTTCGTGAAGCAGGATATCGCCATTGTCGAGCGGTCTGCGCTCTTCGAGACGCGCCAGCGCATCGATGAAACCCTGAAGATGACCGATGGCAGCATCGGCCTGCGAGTCACGGGCAAAGCTGATCGGCGCGCCCATCTCGGCGCACATCGCCTGCGCCAGATCCTCGAACCGCCGCCTGGAGACCTCCATCAGGCTGTTCAGCAGGTCCATGCGGTCTGCCTTGCTTGTCATCGAGAAACTCTCGAAGGCGGCATTCGCGGCGGCAACGGCAAGGTTCAGATCATCTTCCGAACCCAGCGTAACGGTACCGATCTGTTCCTGCGTGGCCGGGTTCAGCACCGGCATGGTTGCTGTCGAGATTGGATCGATCCAGGCGCCGTCGATGTAGAATTTTGTCAGATTGTCCATTTTGGGTCTCCTTATTATGCGTGCCCTGGGTTCAGCGTGCTTTGGCGATCGCTTCCTCGGTCAGTTTTCTGATCTCGGCGACGGTGGCAGGGCGCGGGTTGGTGCCGGCGGCGCTGTCCTGAATCGCCTTCTCGGCAATTCGCTGTGCGCAGTCGGCAGGCACCCCGACCTCTGCCAGGCTCGATGGTATCTCGATGTCATCAAGCATCTTTTCGACGGCCGCTATGAAGGCCTCGTTCGACGTGTCGGTCAAGCCCATCATCTGCGACATGCGAATGACCTTGGCTTCCTCTCCCGCAAGATTGAAGCGCAACACCACCGGAAGGATGATGGCGTTGGTCAAGCCGTGCTGGGTATTGTATTCGGCGCCGACCATATGCGAGATGGCATGCACCATGCCAAGACCCTTGAGAAAGGCGATCCCGGCAAGGCACGAGCCGACAAGCATGCCGCCGCGCGCCGCCAGGTTGGACGGGTCGCTGACCGCCACCGGCAGCCACCGCGACACCAGTGCCAGCCCTTCCAGCGCCAGGCCGTCACATAGCGGGTGGAAGCCCGGCACGAGATAGGCCTCGATGGCGTGTGTCATCGCATCGGCACCTGTCCATGCGGTAAGGGTTTTCGGCAGGCCAAGCGTCAGTTCCGGATCAAGAAGCGCAAGCGACGGTGACAGCTCGGGATGCCAGATGCAGAATTTCATGCCCTTCTCGACATGCGTGATCATTGCCGTGCTTTCCGTCTCGGCACCAGTCCCGGCTGTCGTCGGAATCGTTATCAGCTTGGGAAAGGCTGCGGTAATCTCGGGCGTCGGCTGCTCATATTCGAAATCCCACAAATCGATCTGGTTGTTCGCCGTCAGGCAGATGGCCTTGCCACCATCCATGGCGCTGCCACCACCGATGGCGATGATGGCATCATGGCGACCATCGATGAACATGCTGCGCCCGGCGCTGATCTCGTCATCGCGCGGGTTTGGCGAAATCTCAGAGAAAATGCCGGAGGGCATGCCGGCCTCGGCAAGATACGATGTCAGCCTGTCGATAAAGGGCAGGCCGCGACTTCCCCGGTCGGTCACGATCAACGGGCTAGAAACGCCGATGGCCCGGCATTTCGCGCCAATCTCGGCAAGCCGGCCAGGGCCATAGGCTATCGGGACGGGAAAGCTCCAATCCTGTGGTGCAAGGATGTCTTCTTCAGAATTGATCTGCAATGTCCCGTCCATGAATTGTCTCCCAATGCCGAATGTCACGCGGCGGCGGCGGTGGCGCCGACAGCGACGCCAGTTTGATCATGTTCTGTCACAAAATCCTGACCAGGCAGATAATTCTGGCCAGTCACGAAATCCTGACAAGTTAGTGGGTCCTGCTTTTCGGAGCGTGCGAGCTGGCGAAAGATTTTCCAAAAATCCGTTACTGTTTTCATCCGCCAGCTTTTTGTACTAAAAAATTACCATTGGTCATTTTTTCAAGTCAACGAAAGTAATTCCGGGAAAGCGCCTTCTACAGTCTTATCTTCTGCCGCCTGCCGAGCATTCCTGACCGTCCTGCCACGCATTTTGCACGCATTTTGGTGGAGCCGCCAAACCCATGAAAGCCAGTTCCATAAGCGATATCCGGCGGTCCGAATTGTCGCGTGCCGCTTTCGAGGCGGTGATTCTTTACGGCCTTCGCGGCACAACCCTCGACAAGGTCGGCGCCATCGCCGGCGTGTCGAAAGGGGTGGTGCTGCATCATTTCAAGGACAAGGGCGCGCTCCTCGAGGCCGTGTTCCGCCGTTCCAACAGCCTGCTCAGCCGCTCTGTCGTCGAACTCTATGCCTATGCGGAAACGCCGTATGAGCGGTTCTGGTCGATCATCGTCGCCAACTTCTTCGAAACGATCTTCAATCCGCGTGTTTGTCAGGCCTGGGTGTCGCTTATCTCCGAGGTGCCACACAGCGATCATTGCCAGCGCATCCAGACCGTCTGCAATGAGCGGATCCGGAGCAATTTTGAACATGAGCTGAAGCATTTCCTGCCAGCATCCGAGACAGCGCCGACAGCGCGGATCATCGGCCAGTTGATTGACGGCATCTGGGTCCGGGCAGGCATGCTTCCCGACCAGATCACCAGCGATGAAGCCATTGACGAAATGGTCTTCGCCGTCTCGCGGCTGCTGCCGTCTGA
>SHBC01000037.1 GCA_004213025.1 SAR116 cluster bacterium | reverse complement strand
TTCGGATCGCAGAAGGCGGTGATCACGCTGATGATGGTTCTGATCATCGCGGTCCTGGATTCGACGCGGGTATTCCGCCTGTCGCGCGCCGTCGGGATGAATATCGTGGTGATGGATTTCTTCGAGGCGGCAAAGCTTCGTGGGGAAAAGATGTCCTATCTGATCTTCCGCGAGATCGCGCCGAACGCCTTCGCCCCGCTGCTTGCCGAATTCGGGCTTCGATTCTGCTTTGTCTTCCTGACAATTGCCTCGCTGTCATTCCTTGGTGTGGGCATTCAGCCGCCGCTGGCTGACTGGGGAACAATGGTCCGCGATCTGTCGAATTTCATCAATTTCGCGATGCTCAGCCCGCTTACCGCAGCGCTGCCGCTGATGGCGGCCGGTGCGATTGCCCTGCTGACGGTGGCGGTGAATTTCGTCGTTGACTGGATGCTGCACCGCGCGTCCGGACTGAAGGAGTAGGCCCATGTCAACGTCCGAGCCCCTAGTGAGAATCCGCAATCTGGAAATTGACGGCATCGCCGATGAACGGCGAACACGAATCATCAACAATGTCAGCCTCGATCTGAACCGCGGCGAGGTTCTGGGGTTGATTGGCGAATCCGGTGCCGGCAAATCCACACTTGGCCTGGCGGCGATGGGATTCACCCGCGATGGATGTCATATCGTCGGCGGATCTGTTGAATTTGACGGCACCAATCTGGTAACCGCCACGGCCGAGACCAAGCGCCAGTTTCTTGGCAAGCGCATTGCCTATGTCGCGCAATCGGCGGCGGCAAGCTTCAACCCGGCGCACAAGATCATCACCCAGCATGCCGAGGCACCGCTGTTCCATGGCCTGACCAGCCGCAACGAGGCCGAGGCGGACGCCATCGAGCTGTATCGCCGGCTGCGGCTTCCCAACCCGGAAGAGATCGGGTTCCGCTATCCGCACCAGGTATCGGGCGGCCAGCTGCAGCGCGCGATGACGGCGATGGCGATGTCCTGTCGTCCCGACCTGATCATCTTTGACGAACCGACCACGGCGCTCGACGTGACAACGCAGATCGAGGTGCTGGCGGCGATCCGCGAGATTGTCGAGCAGTTCCAGACAGCCGCCATCTATATCACGCACGATCTTGCCGTGGTCGCACAGATGGCGGACCGGGTGAAGGTGCTGCTTCGCGGTGACGAGGTCGAGGAAGCCGACACCCGCACCATGCTGGATTCACCGCGCGAGGACTATACCAAGTCGCTCTGGGCGGTGCGGAGCTTTCAGCGCCCGCCAAAGCCTGCCGTGAAGAAACAGGCCACGCCGGTGATCAGCCTGCGCAACGTCACCGCCGCCTATGGCGATG
The DNA here is from genome assembly GCA_004213025.1 of SAR116 cluster bacterium. Next base: position 7,541 of record SHBC01000037.1, on the reverse strand, counting down.
GCGAGCCGGTTGTCCGCAATGTCAGTTTCGACATTCATGAGGGGCGCACCGTCGCCGTTGTTGGCGAATCGGGATCTGGCAAATCGACGACGGCGCGTTGCATCACCGGCCTGTTGCCGCCAAAGACCGGCCAGATTGCCTTCGAGGACAGCATTCTTCCCGCCGATTACCGCAAGCGCAGTATCGAGCATCTTCGCCAGGCGCAGATGATCTATCAGATGGCGGATACAGCGCTGAACCCACGCAAGCGAATTGGCGAGATTATCGGCCGGCCGGTGGAATTCTATCTGGGGCTGAAAGGCGCCGAAAGGCGCCGCCGGGTCGAACAGCTTCTTGAGTTGATCGAGATGGACCCGGACGAATATATCAACCGCCTGCCGTCGGAGCTGTCTGGCGGCCAGAAACAGCGTATCGGCATCGCCCGCGCACTGGCGGCGGAACCGAAATTCATCATCTGTGATGAGGTGACATCGGCCCTCGACCAGCTTGTCGCCGAGGGGATCTTGAAGCTTCTGACCCGTCTCCAGGATGAGATGAAACTGTCCTACATGCTGATCACGCACGATCTGTCGACGGTGCGCGCCATCGCCGACGAGGTGGTGGTGATGAAGGACGGGCTGATTGTCGAGGCCGGCCCGAAGGACGAGATGTTCACCCCGCCGCACCATGCCTATACCGATCTGCTGTTGAGCTCGGTGCCGGAAATGGACCCGAACTGGCTTGACCAGCTGCTGAAGGACCGCGGTGCGGAAAATCTCGGGGATGCCGCGACCAGCAAAATGTAACTCCGCGAACAGGGGCGGCTGTGACCACCGGCCGCATCGCGGCTTGCTGGCGCTCGCAATAGGCTGGTAGCCTTACATACACACAATGTGAATGAGGTAACGACCGTGGAAGAAAGCTTTTCAACCCGCAAGCTCCTGAGCGGGGCAGAGTTGAAGGAGTTCAACGCCAAGTCCGATCTGGCCGGCGGCCTGCAGATGACTAGCCATCTCGGGGCCATTGCCGTACTTGGCTATCTGCATGTTCTGGCGATGGGAACATGGTGGGTGCTGGCAACGGGTTTTGCCCTCGGCGTGGTCGTCAATTTCCTCTATGCGGCACAGCATGAACTCTCGCACTGGACCGTCTTCCGCACCCGGCGCCTGAACGAAATTTTTGGGCGGCTTGTCGGCTTTGCCATGATCTTTCCGCGTGACTATGACCTTGCGATGCATCAGGCGCATCATCGCTGGACCTCGAACTGGGAACGCGATGGCGAACTGACCCGCGCGCCCTTCACACTGCAGAGCTATCTGGTCTATTTCGTCGGCATCACCTATTGGATGAACCGCGTCACCGGGCTGATCAGACGCGCCCGCGGCATCATCATCGAGCCCTATATCAGCGCCGCGCTGGAGGCCAAGATCATCCGTGAATCCCGCCTTCATATCGCCGGCTATGCTGCGATCGCGGCGCTGTCGCTTGCGTTCGAAAGCTGGGCCGCCATCACCTTGTGGCTGCTGCCGATGGTGCTGACGAAATGGGTTCACCAGCTGCAGAACACGATTGAGCATCTTGGCCTGTCACATGAAACCGACATTCTGAGCAACACCCGCTCGACCCGCACCAATGCCGTCATGCGTTGGCTGTGCTGGCAGATGCCTTACCACACCGCGCATCACAGCTATCCGTCGGTGCCGTTCTGGCAGCTTCGCAAGCTGAACGACAAGATCGAGACAGCGGCCGGCCCGGTGCATCGCATGGGGTGGATCGAATTCCAGATCGAGGTGGTCAAGCGCCTGATGGAAAAGGATGAGAGCCGCTGGCCGATGGACGAGGCCTGGATCGTGCCGGTTGCAGATGGCCGCACGGCCCGCCTTGAAGCCTGATACGGCCATGGCCTCGCGGCAGCTCAAGACCTTTACCTCGCTCTGGGCGATGATGCCGCATGATGACAGCGGCACCATCCTTTCCTATGACCGGATCTGCAAGATGGTCGCCGAGGCCGGTTATGACGGCATGGCGATTGATCTTGGCGCCGGCGATGTGGCACAGGCCCGCGAGGTCCGCCCACATATGGAACGCGCCGGGCTGACACCGCTGATTGTCGCCTTTCCGAAGAGCATCGAATCGCTTCGCGAGACGCTGATCATGGCGAAGGATTTTGGGGCTCCCTTTGTCGATGTTATCGGCCAGGTGATGCCGCTGAGTGTCGACGGGATGATCCCGGTGATCCGGCGCTGGATCGATATGGCGGATGAGGTCGGCATGCCGATCCAGTTCGAGACGCACCGCAACTGCATCACCAATGATCTCTATGCCACCCTGTGCCTGATCGATGCGGTTCCCGAAATGCGGCTTTGCGCCGACCTTTCGCATTTCGTCGTTGACCGCGAATTCAAACTGCCGCTCGACCCGCGCGACGCCGGGCTGATTCGCCGGATCATCGAACGCTCGGACAGTTTCCAGGGGCGTGTCGCCAGCCGCCAGCAGATCCAGCTACAGCTGGATTTCCCGCAGCATGTGAAATGGGTCGATCTGTTCAGGGGATGGTGGCGCGACGGGCTGGAAAGCTGGCGCGCCCGCAATGAATCAGGAGACTGTATCTTCCTGTGCGAACTTGGGCCGCCCGAATATGCGATGACCGGCGCCGACGGGCGCGAGATGTCAAACCGCTGGGAAGAGGCGCTGATCATCCGGCAATGGGTGATCCAGATGTGGAACGAGATGGACAAAGCCGCTACCCAGGGGTAATCGTCTCCGGGGTAACCGTCTCCGGGGTAATCGTCTCCGGGATGACCGGCCCCGGGATGGCACGGTCCTAGCCGGCGCGGCGCGCGACAATCGCCTCGGCCAGAACGCACATCAGCTCGAACATGATCGACACGCCGATCCAGGCTGTGCCGCCGGCAGCATCAAAGGGCGGCGACACCTCGACAAGATCGGCCCCGACCAGATTCACGCCCGACAATTCACGCACCACCTGCTGTGCCTGAAAGGACGTAACGCCGCCGATCTCCGGTGTGCCGGTGCCGGGGGCAAAACTCGGATCGATGAAATCGATGTCGAAGGAACAATAGGTCGGCGCATCACCGACAATCTGGCGGGCCTCCGTCATAACGTCGGCAATGCCGCGGTCGAACAGCTCTTCAATGCGGATGATCCGAACGCCCTGTGCCAGGCCCCAATCGACATCCTCGGTGTTGTAGGCGGTACCCCTGATGCCGATCTGCACAACCCGCTTCGGGTCAAGCAGACCTTCTTCGATGGCGCGGCGGAACGGCGTCCCGTGGGTATAGCGAAAGCCGCCGAAATAGCTGTCGAACAGGTCGGTATGGGCATCGAAATGGATCATCCCCAGCGGCGCGGAACCGGCAATGCCGCGAAGCACCGGCAGCGAGACAAGATGATCACCGCCAGCTGTCATCGGCGTGATCCCGCGCGCCGCCAGTTCGGCATAGAAGCTGGTAATCCGCTGCATGCTGTCATCAAGGTCGATCGGATTGGGCCCGACATCACCAAGATCGGCACAGTTCACCATGGTGAAAGGGGCCACGCCGGTGACCGGATTCATCGCCCGGATCATCGTCGACAGGTCGCGAAGCTGGCGCGGCCCGTGCCGCGGGCCCGGCCGGTTTGTCGTGCCGGCATCCCACGGAACGCCGACAAGCGCCATCTCCACCTCGTCGATTCGCGATGACTCCAGCGTCAGATGCGGCAGCCTCATGAAGTTCGGCATGCCGGCGAAACGCGGCATCTCCAGAGCCGAAACGGGGGTGAAGAAATTGTCATCCGACATCGGACACCTCGTCATTGGTCAGGTCTTGCGGCAGCGCCTGCGTCAAGGGCCGCACCGCGAATCTGGATTCAATTTGTGCCGCCAGCCCCGGATCGACAAGCTGGCGCGGCGTTGCGGCAAGACGCTCCTTCACCCTGTCATGCGCCCGCTGCCAGCTGTCAGGGCGGCCATCATCCTGCCATTCACCGATGCTCCGCCGGTCGCCAATCGCCGGATACAGAAAGTCGCTTGTCATCCGCGCCAGCGTACTGGCCTCACCAAGAAAATGCCCGGCACCGGTGGCGGCGTCATGGATGGCGGCCGCGTCCAGCGTGTCATCTGACACCTCGATGGCGGTATGCGCGCTGAGGATGGCGCCAAGCATGTCATTGTCGATGACATAGGATTCAAGCGATGTTCCCATCAGGCTTGCCTGCGTTCCGGCCGCCTGGGTGATGAAATGCGCGCCTGCCTGCACCGCCAGCGTGACGGCGAGGCATTTTTCGTGGCCAGCCTGCGCATCGGGCCATTTTGAATCGGTGGCACCGGCGATGGTCGAGCTTGGCAGGTTGTAGAACCGCGCCATCTGGATCGCCGCCGCCGTCAGCTTTGCCTGTTCGCCGCCGCCGCCCGACATCGCGCCAGTCCGCAGGTCGGTAACCATCGGACGCGGCCCGAAAATGGCCCGCGCCTGCGGGTCGGCCAGCCAGGCAAGCACCATTCCGGCAAGTGTCTCGGCCGTTGTCTGCGCCACACAGCCGGCGATGGTGACCGGGCTGGAGGCGCCAAGCTGGCCGAAAGTATTGACCATGACCGGGATGCCGCGTTCGACGGCGCGCAGCAGCACAGCAGCGGAATCACCGTCAAAACGCAGCGGCGGAACGATGTGATTGACGTTCAGCGACAGGAAGGGCGCGGCGCGAAATGCCGCCTCAGACCCGGCAAGCATATAGACAAGCTCGGCAATCTCATCGACCGCCTGAAGCGAGGACGCGCTGACCATGACATGCTTGCCGGTGCCGGCAAGGCAGGCCCAGGCAGTGTTCACCTCCATCTTCAGGGGCGACTCGATATCACGCGCCACCATCGGACGGCTGAAGAAATGGATATGTTCCAGACCATCGACAAGCCGCGCCGCAAGATGAATATCTTCAAGCGTCGAGGGCCGGTACTGGCCGCTGTCAAGGTCGAGGATTTCGGGCGAGGCACCGCCAGTGCCGACATGCACGGTATCGCCGCCAAGAACAAGATTGCCGGCATCGCCGCGGCCATGGAGGGTGATCTCACGCCGCAGGCCGGCAAGCGCCGCCTCGACAAGCGATTCCGGAAAACACAACCTGCCATCATCGCCAAGCGTCGCACCGGCGGCGGTGGCAAGATCAATCACCGCCGGCGGAGCCTCAGAAATGCCGGTGCGCGCCAGCAGCGCAAGCGCGGTTTCATGAATCCGCTGCAATGCACCCTCGTCGAGAAGCCGCAGCCTGCCACCGACAGGTGCCAGCACCGGTGCGGCGGCGTGCGATGGCGCGGCGGCCTTGCCGCGCCGCCCTCGCCGCTGGCGGTTTGCGATGTTGCTGTCTGACATGCAGAAACGTCCCGGATGATCTGTCTTGGTCCCCCAGCATCGCGGCTTCGCCGCCAACCGGCAAGGGTGAAATACGCCGCGCTATTGCAACGCCGTCGGCTTCGCCGCATGATTTCATTAGGTTTGATTCCGGGAGTTTGATTTCGGTGGGGGAGGATTGACGGGATGACGGGTGAGGTAACAGACCCCCTGCTGCAGCCATACAGGCTGGGCACGGTGACGCTTCGCAACAGGATCATGAGCACAAGCCATGCCTGCGGGCTTGGCGAGGGCGGCATGCCGGCTGACCGCTATCAGGCCTATCATCTTGAAAAGGCGCGCGGCGGCATCGGGCTGACCATGTTTGGTGGTTCATCGAACGTCTCGGTTGATTCGCCATCGGTGATGCCGCAGCTCAATCTTGGCGTTGATGGGGTGATCCCGCATCTGACAAGGTTTTCATCACAAATCCATGAAGCCGGAAGCGCCCTGATGTGTCAGATCACGCATCTTGGACGGCGCGGCGAGTTCGACAAGGACGCGATGTTGCCAACCATCGCGCCATCGGTGATCCGCGAGACGCTGCATCGCAGCATCCCAAAGGAGATGGGCGATCAGGACATCGCCAGGGTGACAGCCGATTTCGTCGCCGCCGCGCGGCGCTGTCAGATTGGCGGGCTGGACGGCATCGAATGCCTGTCAGGGGCGCATCTGATTGGCCAGTTCCTGTCGCCGGCGATGAACCAGCGGACGGATTCCTATGGCGGGTCGCTGGAGAATCGCTGCCGTTTCGGGATCGACATATTCAAGGCCATCCGCAAGGCGGTCGGGCCTGACTTCCTGCTTGGGTTCCGTTTCATTGTCGATGAGGGACATGCCGAGGGGCTTGGCTTCGAGGAGAGCCTCGCCATCGCACACCGGTTCCAGGCGGAAGGCGTTCTCGATTTCTTCAACGCCATCTATGGCCGCATGGACACCTATGCCGGTCTTGCCATCGACAACATGCCGGGCATGGCCTCGCCAACCGCGCCCTGGCTGACCAAGGCCGCCGCCTTTCGCGAACAGATCGACCTGCCGGTGATGCATGCGGCGCGGATTTCCGATGTGGCGACGGCGCGCCACGCCATCGCCGAGGGGCTGATCGACCTTGTCGGGATGACCCGCGCGCATATCGCCGACCCGCATCTTGTCGAGAAGATCGCCGCTGGCGAGGAACACCGGATCCGGCCCTGTGTCGGGGCCACCCATTGCATGTCACACCGGCGGCCAACCTGCCTTCACAACCCGGCCACCGGGCATGAAGCGATTCTGAACCACCGCATCGAGGCCGCGTCATCATCGCGGCGCGTGGTCATCGTCGGCGCCGGGCCGGGCGGACTGGAGGCGGCGCGGGTTGCCGCCGAGCGCGGCCATCAGGTGACGCTGTTCGAGGCAGCGCCGCGCGCCGGCGGACAGGTTCTGCTGGCGGCGCGTGCCAGCTGGCGGCGCGACATGATCGGCATTGTCGACTGGCGCATTGCCGAGATCGAACGGCTTGGTGTCGATCTGCGATGCGGGGTGTTTGCCAGCACCGGGGATGTGATGGCCTGCAACCCCGATCTTGTGATCATCGCCACCGGCGGCATTCCGAATATCGACTGGGTGCCGGGCGGCGATGAGCTGACCAGCCCGTGGGATGTCATTCAGGGAACCGTGGCACCGGCGGCGGATGTTCTTGTCATCGACGGCACCGGCCGGCATGTGGCGATGAGCGCGGCCGATGTCGCGCATGCCGCCGGCGCGCGGGTCAGCCTTGTGACCATTGACGAGACACTGGCCATGGAACAGGCCTATGCCGAGCGGGTCATCTGGCGCAAATGGGCCGCCGAGGCAGAGATCGAGACGACCACCGAACATGCGCTTGTCGGGGTCAGGCGTGAGGGCAACAGGCTGGTCGCATCACTGCAGAGCGAATTGACAGGCACCCGCACCGAGAAAAGCGCGGCGCAGATAATCTTCGATTATGGCACGATACCGGCGGACGCGCTGTTCCACGATCTGGCGCCACTGTCACGAAATGAGGGTGTCACCGATCTTGGCATGATGGTGACCGGCAACGCACAGCCAAAATCCACACAGCCAAAATCCACGCAGCCAAAATCATCAGGGGCGAACGGATTCAAGCTTCACCGCATTGGCGATTCTGTGGCCAGCCGCAATATCAACGCGGCGGTCACA
>SHBC01000036.1 GCA_004213025.1 SAR116 cluster bacterium | reverse complement strand
TATGGACCGGGCTGATTTCATGGCACTGAATGCGGCGCAGCAGGAGGCCGGCGGCAAGATCTTCGCCAATCCGCGCAACGCCGCCGCCGGATCACTGCGCCAGAAGGACCCCGCCGTGACAGCATCGCGGCGGCTGCAATTCTTCGCCTATTCGCTTGGCGAGGTCAGTGCGCCCCTTGCCGAGACACATATGCTGAGCCTCACCGCGCTGTCGAAGATGGGGTTCAGCATCAACCCGCTATCACAGCGCTGTGATGATGTGGCCGGGTTGCTGGCGATCTATGCCGAGATTGGCGCGGCGCGGGCCGATCTTGGCTATGACATTGACGGTGTTGTCTACAAGGTCGACAGGCATGATTATCAGGAACGTCTTGGCCAGGTGGCGCGCGCGCCGCGCTGGGCGCTGGCGCATAAATTCCCCGCCGAACAGGCCGAAACGGTTCTCAACGCCATCGACATTCAGGTCGGGCGCACCGGCGCGCTGACACCTGTGGCAAGGCTGGCGCCGATCACCGTCGGCGGCGTCGTTGTCTCCAACGCAACGCTGCATAATGAAGATGAAATCCGCCGCAAGGACATCCGCGTCGGCGACCGGGTGGTGATCCAGCGCGCCGGCGATGTGATCCCGCAGGTTGTGCGCGTGATCTCCGATGCCCGCCCCGCCGACAGCGCCGCGTTTGTCTTTCCCGAGGCATGTCCGGAATGCGGCGCGCCGGCAACCCGGCCCGAGGGCGAGGCTGTGCGGCGCTGTACCAACAGCCTTGATTGCCCGGCGCAGCGTCTGGAATGGCTGAAACATTTCGTGTCGCGCGACGCCTTTGATATAGAGGGGCTTGGCGCGCGGCAGATCGACCAGTTTGTCGGGCTTGGCTGGGTCATGCGGCCAGCCGATATCTTCCGCCTTGCCGAGCGGCGTGAGGATCTGGCCGCACTCGACGGCTATGGCGACATTTCGATCACCAACCTTCTGGCCGCCATCGAGGCCCGCCGCGAGATCGGGTTCGAGAGGTTCATCTTCGCGCTTGGCATCCGGCAGGTGGGACAGGCAACGGCGCGCATCCTCGCCCTGCATTTCATGGCGCCAGAGGCGATGCTGACCGCGCTGTCACCGCAGGCCGACCTTGAGGCGACGACCGCCGAGCTGGTGGCCATCGACCAGGTTGGCGAGGCCATGGTGGCGGATCTGATCGGGTTTTTCGCCAATGACAGCAACCGCGCCGCGGTCGAGGATCTGCTTGGCCAGCTCAGCGTCGTGCCGCCGGAGCGCCCATCAGAAGACAGCGCTGTCAGCGGCAAGACGATTGTCTTCACCGGCACGCTTGCCGGCATGTCGCGGGCCGAGGCGAAAGCCCGCGCCGAATCGCTTGGCGCCAAGGTATCGGGCTCGGTCTCGGCAAAAACGAATTATCTTGTCGCCGGCGCCGATGCCGGATCGAAGGCCCGCAAGGCTGCCGAGCTTGGCGTAATAGTCCTCAGCGAAGAGGAATGGCTGGCGATGATTGGGATAGGTCCAGCCGCCTAGACCGGTGCGCAGGCCGCCGCAAGCCAGACAAGGCAGTCCGCCTCGCCGTCAAGTTCCGGTGCCAGCGCCGCCTGCACCCGCGCGTGATAGTCATTCAGCCAGTCACGCTCCGCTGGCAACAGCATGCCGGCATCGATCAGCCGCCTGTCGATCGGGCACAGGGTGATGGTCTCAAACCCCATGAAGCCGTCCTCGTCGGGTGCGGTAACGGTGATCAGCGTTTCGGTCCGGATTCCCCATTCACCGGCGCGGTAGCATCCCGGCTCATTCGACAGCAGCATGCCGGTGTCCAGCGGCACGTTACCGCGTTTGGAAATGCTTGCCGGCCCTTCATGAACCTGCATCACATGCCCCACCCCATGGCCGGTGCCATGCGCATAATCCAGCCCCACCGCCCACATCGGCGCGCGGGCCAGGGCGTCAATCTGCTGGCCCGTGGTGCCTTTGGGAAAGCGTGCCATCGCCACCGCGATATGGCCCCGCAGCACCGCCGTGAAGGCGGTGATCATCTCGGGCGTCGGCGTGCCGATGGCCATGGTGCGGGTGATGTCGGTGGTGCCGTCATTGTAATGCGCGCCTGAATCAACCAGCAGCAGGCTGTCCTCGACAAGCGCGCTGTCCTGCCCGGCGATGGCGCGGTAATGGACAATCGCACCATTCGGCCCAGACCCGCAGATCGTCTCAAAGCTTGACGCCATAAACCGTGGGCTGGCCCGGCGCAGGGCCAGCAGGTGATCGGCGATTTCGGTTTCCTGCAGGCCGCGCGCCGCGCCGCTGTCGAGCCAGGCAAGAAAGCGCACCATGACAGCGCCATCCTCAACATGCGCACGCCGCGTGCCGTCAAGTTCGGCCGTGTTCTTCAGCACCTTCATCGCGGTGACCGGACATGGCGCGGCAACAGGTTCGATCGCCGCCCTGGCCAGCGGGGCGTGAAGCTGTTGCGGCAGGCTGTCAGGGTCGAACATCACCCGCGCCGCGTCGGCATATCCGGCGCGCGGGTCGATCAGATCGGCGAATTGCGCCAGCGGCACGATGGCCACCTCATTCGCCAGATCGCCTTCCATGACAGGCGCCAGGCGATGCTGGTCACCAAGCAGGATCAACCCGTTCTCGCGGTGATACAGCGCGAACAGCAGATTGATCGGCGTGTTCGACAGATCGGTGCCACGGATATTCACCAGCCAGTTCACCGCATCGGCGCGGCTGATCACGACAGCATCACAGCGCGCCGCCTCAAGACGCGCGGACAGTGCCGCCAGCTTGTCCGCCATCGACTGTCCGGCAATCCGGTCAGGCATGCGATGGGGTCGCGAGGGCGCGATGCCCGGCCTCGTATCAAGCCACAGGGCGTCAATGGGGTTGTCGGCATCGGCGACAAGCTCGGCCCCGGCCTTCAGGCATATCTCCTGCAGCCTTTCGAAGCCGCGCACCGTGACCAGCCGCGGGTCGACACCGATACGCGCGCCGCTGGCATGCGCAGAAACAAGGAAGCCGCCAAGATCGGCCTCGGGCAAGGTGAATGTCTGCCACAGATCAGGGTCGGACTGTTTGGTCATCTGCAGGGTATAGCGGCCATCACTGAACAGCGCCGCGTGATTGGGAAGAACCATGCCGAAACCGGCCGATCCGGTAAATCCGCTGATGAAGGCAAGCCGTTCCTCGCGCGCCGGCACCTCTTCCCCCTGGAACATATCCTCGCGCCCGACATACCAGCCATCAAGGCTGCGCTGCTGAAGGATCGCCCGCAGGCTGGCAAGCTTTTCCGACGGTGTGGTGCTGGTCATGTTGGCGTTCCGGCAGATGAGATGGGTACATTGGCAGGATGCCACAGCTGCCGGGACAGGCCAAGGCGCGCCGGACGCATGACAAGGGTTGTCCATTCGCCGATCCGGATGCGTCTGGCAAGGCGCAGTCCCTCGGCGGCATAGCGGCGTTCGACCATCGTCGCCTGATGGTTCAGGATGCCGGAGAGGACCAGCCAGCCACGGTCCGACAGGCTGGCCCGCTGATCGCCGGCCATCTGGCACAGCGGGCGTGACAGAATGTTGGCAAGGATGATGTCGAACGGCGCCGCGGCGCGAATCCGCCGTGACAGATATCCCTGTGCGCAGACCGCGCGAAACCGGCGCGGCGCGACATGGTTGATGCGGCCATTCTCGGCCGCCGTCCACACCGCGACACGGTCATTGTCGGCGGCATGAAGATGTGCCCCGGGCCGGGCCCGCAGCGCCGCCAGCGCGAGGATGGCGGACCCGCACCCCATATCAAGGCAGCGCGGTTGCCGGTAGGTGCCGGCGCGCAGGATATCCTCAAGCGCGCGAAGACAGCCTTCCGTGGTTGGATGCGTTCCCGACCCGAAGGCCTGCGCCGCCTCGACCTGCACCGGCCAGCTTGCCGCCGGCGGGCTCGCCTCGACATGACCACCGAAAATCCAGAACCGGCCAATCTGGCGTGGCGGAAAAGCGGCGCGATTCTCGGCCAGCCAGTCACGGTCGGGCAGCGGTTCGATCATGACCGTTACCGGCGCGTGACCGCAGATGGCAAAACACGGTGCCAGCAGATCATCGATAGCCGCATTGTCGGGTGGGGCGGTGAAAATCGCCTCGATCACCCAGTCACCACCACCGTCGCGTAGATGCGCCGTCGCGGCAGCGTCGAGAAGTTCGGAAAACACCAGCTCGAAACTGCCGAGCTCCGCGACGCTCAGACTTTCATCAAGCCTCAGGCGGGCGATGTGGAGGCTGGTCATTGCGGCGCGTTACGGTTTGCTGACAAAGCCGGCCACGACTTTCTTGTTGCCAGCCTTGTCGAAGGCGATTTCGAGCTTGTCGCCATCAACATGGATGACATTGCCCATGCCGAATTTCTGGTGAAAGACCCGGTCGCCGGCGATAAATCCATCCTTGCTGCCGGTTGGCAGAAAATGATCCGCCTCCTGGTTGTCCTGGCGCGCCGCCAGCCGGCGCCAGCCGGGGCCATAGCCACCGCGCGGCGTATCGCCGAAGGCCCCGCCGCCGGCAAGCTGCGCCTGCGCGGCACGACCAAAGGGGATGCCGCCGCCAAGCCCCTGTGCGATATCCTCGATCACCGTTTCGGGCGGCAGTTCCTGAACAAAGCGCGAGGGGATCGAGCTTTGCCACTGGCCATGGATCCGGCGGCTGCCGGCAAAGCTCAGAAAGATTTTTCGGCGCGCCCTGGTGATTCCGACATAGGCAAGGCGGCGCTCCTCCTCCAGCCCGACAGCACCATTCTCGTCAATCGTGCGCTGGCTCGGGAAGATTCCCTCCTCCCATCCGGGCAGGAAGACGGTGTCGAATTCAAGACCCTTCGCGGCGTGCAGCGTCATCAGTGTGACCTCGCCCTGGTCGGACTCGGAATCGCCATCCATGACAAGCGAGATATGCTCAAGAAAACCCTGCAGAGAATCGAAATCCTGCATGGCGTTGACAAGTTCGGTCAGGTTTTCCAGCCGGCCTTCCGCCTCTGGTGTCCGGTTGGCCTGCCACATCGCGGTATAACCCGATTCATCAAGCACCATCTTGGCAAGCTCGGTGTGGGGGAGCGATGCCGAAACCTCGCGCCAGCGTCTGATATCCTGACAGAAACCGCCAAGCGCGTTGCGCGCCGCCGGCCGCAGCTCGTCACTTGCCGCAAGGTCGATTGCCGCCGCCATCAACGGCTTGTCGGACGCCCGTGCCTGGATATGGATGGCCTGGATACTGGCCGTGCCAAGCCCGCGCTTCGGCACATTGATGATCCGCTCAAAGGCCAGATCATCGGCCGGCTGGGTGATCAGCCGAAGATAGGCGATGGCATCGCGTATTTCCGCCCGTTCATAGAACCTGGTGCCAACAACGCGGTAGGGAAGACCAATGGCGATGAAGCGTTCCTCGAACTCACGCGTCTGGAAGCCGGCCCGCACCAGAACCGCGATCTGCGACAGATCCTCATCCGTGGCCTGCATCGATTCGATTTCGGCCGACACGGCGCGGGCTTCGTCAGCGCCGTCCCAATAGCCGTTGACACGCAGTTTCTCGCCATCATCGGCGCCGGTGTAGAGAGTCTTGCCAAGCCGCGTCTCATTGCGCGCAATGATCCCCGACGCGGCGGCAAGGATGTGGCCGGTCGAGCGGTAATTCTCCTCCAGCCGGACGATCTTCGCGCCCGGAAAATCACTTTCGAACTTCAGGATGTTGCCAACTTCGGCACCGCGCCAGCCATAGATCGATTGGTCATCATCACCGACACAGCACAGGTTGCGCTCGCTGCCGGTCAGCAACCGTAACCAGAGATACTGCGCCACGTTGGTGTCCTGATATTCATCAACCATGATATGGGTGATGCGGCCGTGATATTCGGCAAGCACGTCGGGATGAGTCTGCAGAACGGTCAGCATATGCAGCAGCAAATCGCCGAAATCGACCGCATTGAGAGCCAGCAACCGCGCCTGATAGGCCTTATAAAGCTCGCCAAGCCGGCCATTCGCAAGATCGCCGGCCTCGGCAAGCGAGATCTTGTCAGGTGTCAGCCCGCGATCCTTCCAGCGCTGGATGGCCCCGCCAAGAAGCCGCACCGGCCAGCGTTTGGAATCGATGTCATCGGCCTCCATCAGCTGCTTCAGGACACGATTCTGATCGTCCATGTCGAGAATCGTGAAGTCGCTCCGCAGCCCGACCAGCTCGGCATGGCGGCGCAGCATCCGTGCGGCAAGGGCATGGAAGGTGCCAAGCCAGACCTGCTCGGCCATCGGGCCAACCATGGCGGAGACGCGATTCTTCATCTCGCGCGCCGCCTTGTTGGTAAAGGTCACGGCCAGAATGTTCCAGGGCTTTGCCGTGCCGGTGGCGACAAGCTCGGCAAGACGCGAGGTCAGCACCCGGGTCTTGCCGGTTCCGGCCCCGGACAGGACCAGAAGCGGGCCCGAAAGACTACGTACGGCTTCACTCTGTGCCTCATTGAGGCCGGCAAGCCAGGGATGCTCTGATTGCGGGGAAATCTGCATGGCGCCCAAAGTCGCAAATCACCGGCCACGGGTCAACGCCGCAGGCCGTCATGCGGCATTTGCACCGGATGCCAGCGGGGCTGTTTGGTTGATTTTCGGCATCCGGTTTGCATTTGGCCCAGCTTGCGATATCTTTTGGCCTGTAAGACGGCAGAGGTCCCAAGATGAAAGTATGTCCTGATAATGATTGCAGGCGGCCCCGCCACATTGCCATCGGCGCTCTGATCGCGGCCATGGTGGCGCTTGCCGGATGTTCGTCGACGCCACCCGCCGACCGCAGTGACGCGCGCGACCGGTATGAGGATGCGAACCGCAAGGTCTTCGCCTTCAATATGGGCGTCGATACCTATGTGCTGGAACCTGTGGCATCGGGTTATCGCAACACCGTGCCGGAAGGTGGCCGCACGGCGATCGACAACCATCTTCGCTGGGCCTCGATGCCGTCAACGGCGATCAATTCAACGCTCCAGGGCAAGTTTGAAAATGCCGCCCTGGCAACGCTGAACTTCCTTGTAAATGGCCTGACGCTTGGCTTTGCCGACCTGTCTGAGGATGACCAGAAGGTGGATCGCGAGGATTTCGGCCAGACACTTGCCGCCTATGATGTGCCAGAAGGATCCTATCTCATGGTGCCGGTCCTGGGCCCCCGCACCACCCGCTCGCTGACCGGGACTGTGGTGGATATGGTGATGAACCCCCTGCAGATTTTCGGCACCAGCAGCACGGCGGACACCGTGAGAACGGCGCAGGCACCGGTTGGTGCTGTCAGCTTTCGCGCCAAAACTTTCGAGGCGTTCAACGACGTGAAGTACAATTCACTCGACCCCTATGCGCGGACACGCTCGGTCTATTACCAGACGCGTCTCGGGCTGCTTGAGGACCGGGTGGCAGACAGAGCGGGAAGCGCCGTGTCCGAAGATGAGTTCGATTCGCTGTTCGAGGAGTCCGAATGATGATTCGTCGCCACTTTTTTGCTATCACCCTGGGATGCCTCGCCGCTGCCATACTGCCGGCAAATATCGCCAACGCCGGTGACCGGCAGGCTGCTGCCAGCGGGCTGATCGACAAGATGATTGCCGACCTGCAGGCGTTTCTCGCCACCGATACGGGCGATGTGGAGGCACGTTCAGCCGAGATCGACCGCGTGCTCACCTCCTATTTCGATATGGATTCCATCACCCGCTTTTCGGCCGGCCAGTACTGGCGCGCGGCGAATGCCGACCAGAGGGCCGAATATGGAACACTGTTCCGCGAAGTTCTGTGCGGCACCATCGTGCGCAATTTCGACCAGCTGAACGGTCTGGAATACAGCCCCGGCGCGACCAGCACGAAAGGCGACAAATTCGTCATTGTCGGTGGCACCTTCACCGACATCAATGGCGCCAGACCGCCAGTGGCCGTCAACTGGCGGGTGCTGACCCGCGAGGGCCAGCCACCACGTGTCTTCGATATCGAGATCGAGAACCTGTCACTTCTGGTTACGCAGAAGCAGGAAAACGTCGCCGTAGTCCGCAAGAACAAGGGCCAGTTCGGAGCCCTGATCGAGGCGATGCAGGCACGTCTCGACGCGCCACTTCACAGCAACTGACTTAAAGACAATGCCTGTTTATAGCGGCTGATGGGCCAGTTTAACGGCTGATGGGCCAGTCTAACGGCTAATGGGCTTATATTTGATGCGGGTCGGGCGGTCAGCCTCAGCGCCGAGGCGGCGTTTGCGGTCAGCCTCATAGGCCTCGTAATTTCCCTCGAACCACTCGACATGGCTGTTGCCCTCGAAGGCCAGGATGTGCGTTGCGATCCTGTCGAGGAACCAGCGGTCGTGGCTGACCACGACAGCGCAGCCGGCGAATTCCTCAAGCGCCTCTTCCAGCGCCCGCAGCGTGTCGACATCAAGATCGTTTGTCGGCTCATCAAGAAGCAACAGGTTGGCACCGCTCTTCAGCATCCGCGCCAGATGCACCCGGTTGCGCTCACCACCCGACAGCTGGCCAACACGTTTCTGCTGGTCGCCACCCTTGAAATTGAACTGCCCGACATAGGCGCGCGAGGCCATCGTGCGCTTGCCAAGTTCAACCTCATCGAGACCATCGGAGATCACCTCCCAGACCGTCTTCGAATCATCGAGATCGTCACGCGACTGGTCGACATAGCCAAGCTTCACCGTATCTCCGACGGTGAAGGTGCCATTGTCGGGTGTCTCGCCGCCGGTGATCATCCGGAACAGCGTTGTCTTGCCGGCGCCGTTCGGGCCGATGACACCGACAATGCCGCCTGGCGGCAGGCGGAATGACAGATCATCGATCAACAGCCTGTCACCAAACCCCTTGCCAAGGCCATCGGCGTTGATCACCACGTCGCCAAGGCGCGGGCCGGCCGGAATATGGATCTT
>SHBC01000035.1 GCA_004213025.1 SAR116 cluster bacterium | reverse complement strand
GGATTTCGACGAGATCTATACCGAGTTTGATGTCACCGCTGCTGAAGACCAAGCCGGGCGCTGCTCGCAATGCGGCGTGCCGTTCTGTCAGATCAACTGTCCTCTCCACAACAACATTCCGGACTGGCTGATGCTGACCGCCGAGGGGCGGATGGAAGAAGCCTACCGGATGTCGGCGCAGACCAACAACATGCCTGAAATCTGTGGCCGCATCTGCCCGCAGGACAGGCTGTGCGAGGGAAGCTGCGTCATCGAGAAGGGGTTCGAATCGGTGACCATCGGCGCGGTCGAAAAACACATTACCGAAACAGCGTTCGAGAATGGCTGGGTGCAACCGCCGCAACCGGTTACCGAGCGGCCCGAATCGGTTGGCATCATCGGTGCCGGACCGGCCGGCCTTGCCGCCGCCGACATGCTGCGCCAGCGCGGCTATCAGGTAACCATCTATGACCGCTATGACCGGGTTGGCGGGTTGCTGATCTATGGCATTCCGGGCTTCAAGCTGGAAAAGCATGTCGTGCAGCGGCGCCATGATCTGCTGGCCGATGGCGGTGTGACCTTCAAGATGAATGTCGATATCGGTGTTGATATCAGCTTTGAAGACATCCGCGCGGCGCATGATGCCGTGCTGGTCGCCACCGGCGTTTACAAGGCGCGTGACATCAACGCGCCGGGTGTTGGCATGGAAGGCATTGTGCCGGCACTCGACTATCTGACCGCCTCGAACCGGAAGAGCCTTGGCGATGCGGTGCCGGATTTTGACAGCGGCACGCTGAACGCCAAGGGTCGCGACGTTGTTGTCATCGGTGGCGGTGACACGGCGATGGATTGTGTTCGCACCGCGATCCGGCAGGAGGCAAACTCGGTGACCTGCCTGTACCGGCGTGACCGCGCCAACATGCCCGGCTCGCAGCGCGAGGTTGCCAATGCCGAGGAAGAGGGCGTTGTCTTCAAATGGCTGTCGGCGCCGCAGGCATTCCTCGGCGACAATCATGTTCGCGCCGTACAGGCCCAGAAAATCCATCTTGGACAGCCTGACGCCACCGGCCGTCAGGTGCCGCAGATCATTGATGATTCATCGCATGAAATTCCGGCCGATCTGGTGATCAAGGCGCTTGGTTTTGATCCGGAGGATCTGCCGGTGATGTTCGGCACGCCAGACCTTGCGGTCTCGAAATGGGGCACCATTGATATCGACTGGCGCACCATGATGACCAATCTTCCCGGCGTGTTCGCCGCCGGTGACATCGTGCGCGGCGCCTCGCTTGTTGTCTGGGGTGTCCGCGATGGCCGCGATGCCGCCGCCTCGATCGATTCCTACATCATGGCGCAGAGCGATGCGCCGCAGGCCGCCGCCGGCGCCTGAGACGAAAGACGGGACAGAATCATGAGCAATACCAGTAACTTCAATGATCAGAATTACCTTGCGCGGCGCGCCCGCAACGAGGCCCGCCTGACCGCCGCCGGTGTCTATGGCCCGGAAATGGAGCATGACGCCTGCGGTGTCGGTTTCGTCGCGGCGCGTGATGGCAAGCCGACGCGCGCGGTTGTGGACGCCGCCATCGAGGCGCTGCAGGCCATCTGGCATCGCGGTGCGGTCGATGCTGACGGGATGACAGGCGATGGCGCGGGAATCCATATCGAGATCCCACGCGATTTCTTCATCGAGCATATTGCCCGTACCGGTCATGATGATGATGGTGGCCGCCTTGCCGTTGGCATGGTGTTCCTGCCGCGCACCGACCTGGCGGCGCAGGAACGTTGCCGCTGTATCGTCGAGCAGGAAATTCTGGCGGTCGGCCATATCATCTATGGCTGGCGGCAGGTGCCGGTCGACACCAAGGCGCTTGGCGACAAGGCCAACGCCACCCGCCCTGAGATCGAGCAGATCATGTTCTCGATGCCGGCCGATATTGACGAGGCCGAGGCCGAGCGCCAGCTCTACATCGTTCGTCGCCGCATCGAAAAGGCGGTAACCGCCGAGCTGATCTCGGATTTCTACATCTGTTCGATGTCGAGCCGGTCGATCATCTATAAGGGCATGTTCCTTGCCGAACAGGTGACGGCGTTCTTCCCGGATCTGAACGATACGCGTTTTGTCTCGTCCTTTGCGATCTATCATCAGCGCTATTCGACCAACACCATGCCGACCTGGAAGCTGGCGCAGCCTTTCCGCGTGCTGGCGCATAATGGTGAGATCAACACCATCCGCGGCAACCAGAACTGGATGACCTGCCATGAGGACCGCATGGCATCAGACATCTTCGGCGATTCCATTGATGATCTGAAGCCGGTGGTGGCGAAAGGAAGCTCGGATTCGGCCGCGCTGGATGCGGTGTTCGAACTTCTGGGCCATGGCGGGCGCAACCTGCCGATGGTGAAGACCATGATGATCCCGGCCGCCGTCGATGTCGGCAGTGATCATGAACTTGCCAAGCTCTATGCCTATTGCAATTCGGTGATGGAGCCATGGGACGGGCCGGCGGCCATCGCCGCCTATGCCGACAACTGGGTGATCGCCGGCATGGATCGGAACGGGCTCCGCCCGATGCGTTATGTCGTGACCGATAACGGGCTGGTCATCGCCGGCTCGGAATCCGGCATGGTGGTCGTTCCCGAGGACCGCATTATCGAGCGTGGGCGGATTGGCCCCGGCCAGATGATGGGGATCGATCTGAAACGTGGAAAGATGTATCTCGATACCGACCTTACCGCCGAGCTGGCTGGCAAGCGCGACTGGTCGAAATGGGTCGGCCGCGCCCAGCAGATGGAATCGGTGCTGTCAAAACATGCTGGCAAGAGGACCGAGCGGATGCCAGCCATTGAGGCCCGCCGCCGTCAGATGATGGCTGGCTGGACGATGGAGGATCTCGAGCTGATCCTGCAACCGATGGCGGAAAACGGCAAGGAGGCGATCGGCTCGATGGGCGATGACACGCCGCTGGCCGTGCTGTCCAACCGCTATCGCGGCCTGCATCATTTCTTCCGGCAGAATTTCTCGCAGGTGACCAACCCGCCGATCGACAGCCTGCGCGAGCGCCATGTGATGACGCTCCGCACGCGGCTTGGCAATCTTGGCAACATCCTCGACGAGGCACAGGAGCAGTGCGACCATCTGGTGCTGAACTCGCCGGTCCTGACGGTGCCGGAATGGGACGCGCTGGTTGCCTATCTTGGCGACAAGGCGGCGATGATCGACTGCACCTTCGAGATTGACGGTCCGGATGATTTCGCCGCGGCGATGGACCGGATCGCGGCCGAGGCCGAGGAGGCTGTCAGGTCGGGATGCGAGCATGTGATGCTGTCCGACCGCGGCGTATCGGAAAGCCGCGCGCCGCTGCCGATGATTCTGGCGACAGGGGCCGTGCATTCGCATCTCGTGCGCCAGCAGCTGCGCACCTTCGCCTCGGTAAATGTGGCCACCGGTGAATGTCTCGACGTGCATCATTTTGCCGTGCTGATCGGGTGCGGGGCGACGACGATCAACGCCTATGTCGCCGAAGAAGCCATTGCCGAGCGGCATGACCGTGGTCTGCTGTCCGGCCTGACACTGCCCGAGGCGGTGGGGAATTACCGCAAGGCCGTCGAGGACGGGCTGCTGAAGATCATGTCGAAAATGGGCATTTCGGTTATCGCCTCCTATCGTGGCGGCTATAATTTCGAGGCGCTTGGCCTGTCGCGTGCGCTGGTGGCGAAATTCTTCCCGCCGATGTCATCGCGGATTTCCGGCCTTGGCCTGACCGGCATCGCGACCCGCGTCAGCGAAATGCATCGCAAGGCCCATGACGCGGCCGATGTGTTCCTGCCGGTGGGCGGGTTTTTCCGCTATCGCCGGTCGGGTGAACGGCACGCCTTTGATGGCCAGCTGATCCACGCCATGCAGCATGCCTGCGATAACGGATCCTATGAAAGCTGGAAGAAATATTCATCGCTGGTGAACGGCCAGGGGCCGGTCAATCTTCGCGACCTGATGGATTTCAAGACTGGACGTGAAGCGGTCAAGCTCGAGGATGTGGAATCGATCACCCGGATCCGCAAGCGGCTTGTCTCACCTGGAATCTCGCTTGGCGCGCTGTCCCCGGAGGCGCATGAAACGCTGTCGATCGCGATGAACAGGATTGGCGCGAAATCAGATTCCGGCGAGGGCGGCGAGGACCCGGCACGCTTCAAGCTTCGCGAGAATGGTGACAACCCGTCGAGCGCGATCAAGCAGATTGCCTCTGGCCGTTTCGGTGTTACCGCCGAATATCTGAACAGTTGCAAGGAGATCGAGATCAAGGTGGCGCAGGGCGCGAAGCCGGGCGAGGGCGGCCAGCTGCCTGGCATCAAGGTCGACAGCCTGATTGCGCGGCTTCGCCACTCGACCCCGGGAGTGACGCTGATCTCGCCGCCGCCGCATCACGATATCTACTCAATCGAGGATCTTGCGCAGCTGATCTATGACCTGAAGCAGATCAACCCGGACGCCAAGGTGTGCGTCAAGCTTGTGGCCTCGACCGGGATCGGCACCATCGCCGCCGGGGTGGCGAAAGCGAAAGCCGATGCCATCCTCGTGTCGGGCCATGGTGGCGGCACCGGCGCCAGCCCGCAATCCTCGATCAAGCATGCCGGCCTGCCCTGGGAGATGGGCCTGTCGGAAGTGCATCAGGTGCTGTGCATGAATGATCTTCGCGACAAGGTTGTGCTGCGCACCGATGGTGGGCTGAAAACCGGGCGCGACATTGTCATGGCGGCGATGCTTGGTGCCGATGAATACGGGATCGGCACCTCTGCGCTGATCGCGATGGGATGCATCATGGTTCGGCAATGCCACTCCAATACCTGCCCGGTTGGCGTCTGCACGCAGCGTGACGATCTGCGGGCGAAGTTCGAGGGCACGCCGGAAAAGGTGGTGCAGCTCTTCACCCATCTTGCCGAAGAGGTTCGTGAGATCCTGGCCTCGCTCGGCTTCAGTTCGCTGGAAGAGGTGATCGGCCGTACCGACCTGCTGACCCAGGTCAGCCGTGGTGATGCGGCGCTTGATGATCTCGACCTGAACCCGATCCTGGTGCAGGCCGAACGCGCAACACATGACGGCAGCCCGCGGGACCGCGAGCGCACCGCCGTTCCGGATACGCTTGACGCGCTGATGGTCCGCGATGCCAGCACGGCGTTGCAGTTCGGATCGAAGATGCAGCTGTCCTACAATGTCGAGAATACGCAGCGCGCCATCGGCACGCGGCTGTCATCGCACATTGTCCGCAAATTCGGCATGACCGGTCTTCGCGAGGACCATATCGCGGTCCGGCTTCGTGGCACCGCCGGCCAGTCGCTCGGTGCCTTCGCCACACAGGGGCTGAAGCTCGAGGTGATTGGCGATGCGAATGACTATGTCGGCAAGGGGCTGTCCGGCGGCACGATCATTGTCCGCCCGTCTGCCGCGGCGAGTTTCGTGGCGCATGAGAACACCATCATCGGCAACACGGTGCTTTATGGCGCGACATCGGGCAGGCTGTTCGCGGCCGGCCAGGCAGGTGAGCGGCTGTGCGTCAGGAATTCGGGTGCCACGGCGGTTGTCGAGGGTGCCGGCACCAATGCCTGCGAATACATGACTGGTGGCAGGGTGGTCATTCTCGGCGAGGTTGGTGACAATTTCGGCGCTGGCATGACTGGCGGCATGGCGTTCGTCTATGATCCTAATGACAGTTTTGTCTCGCGACTGAACCCGGCCAGCCTGCAGGTCGTGCGGATCGGCACGGCGCATTGGGAGGCTGAGCTGAAAGCCCTTGTCGAGGCACATGCCGCGGCAACGGACTCCGCGCTGGCGGCACGGCTGCTGAATGAGTGGGATGTCGAGATTGGCAAATTCTGGCAGGTGGTGCCGACAGAAATCGTCGCGCGGCTGGAGATGCCGCTCGATGATGCCGCCGTGGCTGCCGGCGGGGCAACACCGGCCTAGCCTTCTGCTGATGGCGGGTGGCTGGTGGCGGATGGTTGCCGGAATCGATGAATTCCGGTAATCGGGTGTCATGTCAGATATTTACGTGCAGACAGATCAGGATCTTCCGGCGATTGAGGCGCTGATGGCCGATGCATTCGGCCCGCAGCGTCACGAGCGGTCGGTCTGGGCCCTGCGGCCCGGGCCGCCGGTGGCCTCGCTGTGTCTGGTGATCCGCGAAGGGGCGGCGACGGTCGGGTCACTGCGGTTCTGGGAGGTGATGCTGGGATCGCAAATCATCCTGCTGCTTGGTCCGTTGGCGGTGCGCCCGGGAGTTCGTGGCCGTGGATTTGGACGGGCGTTGATCAGCGAGGCGCTGGACCGTGCGACCGGTGGCGACTGGCCGCTGGTCCTTGTTTCCGGAGAGGTTGATTACTATCCCCGCTTCGGGTTTGTGCCGGCCGCGCCCTATGGCATCGACTGGCCGGGCTTTATCGAACCGGAACGCCTGCAATTCTACGAGCTGCAGACAGGAGCGCTGGCAGCATTGCCGCCAGGCCCCCTTGCCGTGCGCTCGCTTCCCGGCTAGTCTTTCGTATGTTTTCAAATTAATAACAGCTATTTACCATGCGCGTTCTGCATCACCACCCTCTCTATGGCGCTTCGCGTACGGTCAGGCTTCTGCTTGCCGAGCGTCGCCTTGTCCATCTTCCCAAGCTTGAATCGCCGTGGGACCGGCATGAGGATTTTCTGACGCTGAATCCTGCCGGTGACGTGCCGGTTCTGGTGACCGAGGATGGCGACGTGCTGTGCGGCACGATGGTGATCGCCGAATATCTTGAGGAAACCGAGGGTGATGACGGGCGATTGATCTGGGGAACGGCCGCCGAACGTGCCGAGATCAGGCGCCTGACCGACTGGTTCGAGCGCAAATTCGTCGTCGAGGTTGGCACGCCGCTGCTGAATGAACGTTATCTGAAACGTGTGACGGCGCGCGGCAACCCCTCATCCGAGGTGATGCGGGCCGCGATGAGCAACCTTCATATCCATCTCGACTATATCGACTGGCTTGCCGAACAGGGCAACTGGCTTGCCGGCAAGGCAATCTCGCTTGCCGACCTCAGCGCGGCGGCGCATCTGTCGGTGACCGATTATTTCGGTGATATCGACTGGGACCGGCATCCGGAAGCGCGGCTCTGGTACGCAAAGATCAAGTCACGCCCGGCCTTTCGTGATCTTCTCGAGGATGTTGTCGCCGGTCTGGCACCATCCCAGCATTACGCCAATCTCGATTTCTAGCCAGCTGTCAGCCGGTCCGCCATCCTGTCAAGCGCGCCGCGGAGCAGGGCAAGCTGGTCCGGTTCGGAAAAGCGGTGGCCGGCATCCTTGACCAATGTCACCTCGACATCGCTGCCGGTGAGCGTGGTGGCAATGCGGGTCGCGGTCTGCCACGGCACTTCTTCATCCTCCATGCCATGCAGAAGATGTACCGGCGCATTGATCTCCAGATCGCCCCTGAGCCGCAGATTCTGCCGGCCATCGGTGACCAGATGCCAGGGATATCTGACAGGCTCGTCGGAATAGGGGTTTGGCAGCGCGATCACACCGTCAGCCTCGATCCGGCGGCGCTGCTCATCATCGAATTCCGCCCATAACAGATCCTCGGTGAAGTCCGGCGCGGCGGCAATCCCGACAAGGCCGGCAACCCGTGTCGGACGCGCCAGCGCGACATTCAGCATCAGCCACCCGCCAAGCGACGAGCCGACAAGAACCTGCGGACCGTCGGTCAGTTCATCGAGTGCGGCAAGACAGTCTGCCGTCCAGCTGGAGATGTTGCCGTCAAGGAAATCGCCGCTTGACAGGCCATGTCCGCGATAGTCGAACCGAAGACAGCCACAGCCGCGGTTTCCGGCCAAGGTCTCAACCTCAAGGGCCTTTGTTCCCTCCATGTCCGAGCCATGTCCGCACAAGAACACGAACCCCGGCGCCGTGCCCTGTGTCCGGCGATAGGCAAGCCGATGGTCGGCGCCAAGTTGCAGATAGTCGGGTGGCGAAATGTCAGGCATCCTTAACTCCTGAAAAGTCCTCTCGAATTTCCGGTGGCGCAATGCTATGACCGCACAACGGAGACGCCAATGACCACTAACGCGCGGAACGCCCGCTTCGTCAAGACACATAGCCGGAATGGCAGCGGTCCCGTTGTCGTTCAGGTGCTGCCGGCGCTTGTCCGTGGTGGGGTGGAACGTGGCACGATCGAAATGGCGAGGGCCATCATCGATGCCGGCGGTCGCGCTGTGGTGATTTCCGAGGGCGGGCCGCTGGTTCGCCATCTTGATCGGATCGGCGCGATACATCATACGCTGTCCGTGGCGCGCAAGAACCCGCTGGCGTGGGGGGCGACGCGGCGCAAGCTTCGCCGGCTGCTACAGACCGAGGGGGCGGATATTGTGCATGTTCGCTCACGCGTGCCGGCCTGGATCGCCGTGCCGGCTGCAAGATCGCTTGGCCTGATCACGGTCAGCACGGTGCATGGCAGGTTCCAGAACAGCAATGTCCTGAAGCGGCTGGTGAATGGCAAGATGCTGGCCGCCGATCATGTCATCGCCATTTCCAAATATGTCCGCCAGCAGATCGAACGGCAGTTCGGCGATCAGGGCAAGAAACTGTCTGTTGTTCCGCGCGGCGTTGATGTCGATATGTTTGATCCCGCCTCGGTCTCGCAGTCGCGGATCATCCGTTTTGTTGACTCGGTGGCGCTGCCCGAGGACGAGCCGGTGATCATGTTGCCGGCGCGGCCATCCGCCTGGAAAGGTCATGAGGTGCTGCTGAAGGCGCTGGCGCGCATTTCCGATCGCAAATTCAACTGCGTTCTTGTTGGCGCGGCCGATGGCAAGAGCGCCTTTGTCGACCGGCTGACCACACTTGGCATGAAGCTCGGCCTTGTCGGCCGTTTTCGTCTGACGCATGGCGTTGATGACATGCCGGCGGCGCTGATGGCGGCGGATATCGTCGTCATGCCATCGGTCACGCCGGAACCGTTCGGCCGTGTCTCGCTCGAGGCGCAGGCGATGGGGCGGCTTGTCGTTGCGTTTGACCATGGCGGGGCGGCGGAATCGATCATCCATGGGCGTACCGGATGGCTTGCCACGCCGGTCGATCTCGACAGCCTTGCCGAATGCCTTGCCAGGGCGCTCGACATGACTGTCAGCCAGCGCCGGACAATGGCGGTGGAGACGCGCCAGCATATCGAGGACAAGTTCTCGACCCGGCAGATGTGCAAC
>SHBC01000034.1 GCA_004213025.1 SAR116 cluster bacterium | reverse complement strand
GAACGGTGTTTCTCACCGCAATTTGTCACAGGCACGAAATTTGATTTGGTGCCAGATGATTCTTTGTCCATAGTGTTGCGCTCAACGATGACTTCAGGATTTTCTCGGAGGAAACCAAATGTTCATGAAGCATGGTATTGTGGCAGGCGTCGCCCTTGCGGTCAGCCTTGCAACGCCGGCTATGGCAAAGGTCGAGGGTGACACCATCATCCTCGGTTCGTCGATTTCACTGACAGGAAAGTACGCAACCAACGGTCTGCACACGCAGCGTGGTTACGATTACGCCGTCAAGGTGATCAACGAGGCTGGCGGCGTAAAGGTTGGTGGCAAGAGCTACAAGCTTGACGTAAAATACTACGATGATGAATCGACCCCGGCTCGTGGCGCCCAGCTTGCTGAGCGTCTGATCCAGCAGGATGGTGTCGAATTCATGCTTGGGCCGTACAGCTCGGGCATGACAAAGGCCATTGCGCCGGTATCGGAAAAGTTCGGTGTGCCGATGGTTGAGGCAGAGGGCGCATCGCGCTCGCTCTTCACCCAGGGTTACAAATATCTGTTCGCCGTCCTGTCGACGTCCGAGCAGTATCTTGCCACCGCCATCGATTTTGCGGCTGAAAAGTCGTCAAATCCCGGTGACGTTCGCATCGCGCTGGCTTTCGAGGGTGACCCGTTCTCGATGGACGTCCGCGCCGGTGTGATGGACAAGATCAACGAGTATGGCATGAAGGTCGTTATCGACGACCAGCTGCCGGCCGACCTGTCCGACATGTCGACCACACTGACCAAGGTGAAGGCGCTGAAGCCTGATGCCCTGATCATCTCCGGTCACTCGAAGGGTGCCGCAACGGCTGCCCGTCAGATTGACGAGATGAAGGTCAATGTGCCGATGATCGCGATGACTCACTGCGAGGCAGCGAAGGTCCAGGAAAAGTTCCCGAAGACCGCCAACGGCTTCCTCTGCCCGACACAGTGGGTTGAGACGCTGTCCAAGTCCGATCCGATGTTCGGTTCGGCGGCTGACTGGAACGCTGGCTTCAAGGCCGACAACCCGTCCTACACCTCGGTGCCGTACCAGTCGGCACAGGCATCGGCCGCTGTCTATGTCTTCAAGCAGGCTTTCGAAGCTGCCAACAGCTTTGACAAGGACGCTGTCCGTGACGCCATTGCCGCGGTCGAGATGGAAACCTTCTATGGTGACATCAAGTTCTCGGAGAACGGCAACAACATCGCCAAGCCGATGTTCATGCGCCAGATCGACGGCAACAGCCAGTACAACCTGGTTGAAAAGGCCGGCGACATGGTGTTCCCGCGGAACGTCTCCTACTAAGGCCTCAGGTCCCTACCTTTCGGGGGAAGCGTGTCGCTTCCCCCTTTTCTTCATGCGTAAATGTCTTAATGCGTAAATGCCTTAATGGATAATTTCTTAATGGACAGGTTCTTAACGGATAAGTTTCTGAGTCCGCATCTCTGTCGAGGAAGGGAATATGTGGGATAATCTACAACTTCTGTTCGTGTGGGCACCGATCATCAACGTGCAGGTCATTCTTGACGGCATTTTCGTTGGTGCGGTGTTTGCGCTGAGCGCCTACGGTCTTGCGCTTGTCTGGGGTGTGATGAACATCAAGAACCTGGCGCAGGGTGATTTCGTCATCATGGGCGGGTATCTGGCCCTGGCCCTGCACCAGCTGCATGTGCCGCTGGTGCTGATTCTGCTGATTGTGATGCCAGTGATGTTCATGTTCGGGTGGATCATCTATATTCTGATGATCCGGCGAATCCTTGACCAGGACATGTTCGTCTCACTGCTGGCGACCTTCGGCCTGTCACTGCTGTTGCAGCAGGTGATGAACCTGATGTTCGGGCCCGAGGTGCAGACCATTGACATGGAACTGCCAGTGTTTGATGCGTTCGACAACATGGTCACCGTGCCGTCCTCGAAGCTGATCACGCTGGTCCTTGCCGGTGTTATCGCGACCGGGGTGATCATCTTTATGAAGCGTTCACGGGCCGGTCAGGCGATTCGCGCCACCGCGCAGGACCCGCGTGCGGCGCGTGTCCTCGGCATCGATATTGACCGTGTCTACGCCTTCACCTTTGCCTTCAATGCCGCGCTGTGCGGCGCGGCGGGTGTGCTTGTCTCGATCATCTGGGTGATCCAGCCCTTCTACGGCATCACCTATTCGGTTCGCTCCTTCGCCATCGTTACGGCGGCCGGGCTTGGCAATCTGCCGGCGGTGATCGGTGCCGGTTTCGGCATCGGGCTGTTCGAGAAATATACCGGCGCGATCCTTGGCACCGCCTATGAGGTTGCGGCCCCGGTCAGTATCCTGCTGCTGGTTCTGATCTGGCGGCAGATTCAAATGAGACGTAATCGGCAGGTGGTACGATGAACATGACCAGAGACACAAAGGTAACCTACGGGCTGCTTGGTCTGTTCGGGATTCTGGGACCGATCCTGTTCCCGGATTACACGCTGTCCATCGCCTATCTGTGGATGATGGTTCTGATGGCGTCGACCTGGGACACGCTTGGCGGCCAGATGGGTTACAACTCGCTTGGCAACATCACCTTCTTCGGGGTCGGGATGTATGTCTCGGCGATTGTCCAGATTGCCTTCTTCTATGAAGGCGGGGTTGGCGAGTACACCTCGGCGATGGGATCGATCAAGCCGGAATTCACGCAGGCTGAATATTTCTGGGGGCTTGGTTTTGGAATCCTCGCCGCCGGTGTTGTCGGGCTCGTGCTGTCGGTGGTCTTCAGTTCGTTCATGTTCGGGTTGCGGGGTCCCTATTTTGCCATCGGCTCGCTTGGCCTTGCCATCGCGGTGGCCGAAATCACCATCACCATCAACTATGTCGGTGGTGCATCGGGCATTTCGATGCCGCTGTTCCCGGGTGATATCGAATTCCGATCGACCTTCTTCTACATCCTTTGTTTCGTCTTCACGGTCATTGCGCATTTCCTTCTTCGCTGGCTGTATTCGACACAGTTCGGGCTGGCCATCAACGCCATCCGCGATGATGAGGACAAGGCCGAGGCGATGGGCATTCCAACGCTTGCCTACAAACGAATCGGCTGGGCCATTCCGGCCTTCTTCATGGGATGTATCGGTGCTGTTGCCGGCAACATGGCAGGCTTCATCGACAAGGAAGTCGCCTATCCGATCCCGACCTTCGGCATCTTCATGGTGGCGATGGCGCTTCTTGGTGGCAAGGGCACGCTCTGGGGGCCGGTCCTCGGCGCCATCATCTTCCATGTGATCAAGGAAGCCACCTGGACCTATCTTCTGAACCTTCAGTGGATTGCCCTTGGCCTGATCCTGATTATCAACATCGTCTATTTCCAGCAGGGAATCATGGGCTGGCTTCAGGCCAGATATCCCGAGCGGTTCGGTATTGTTGTCGACACGTCGAACATCACCGATGCCGATGAGAAGGAGGCCACCTGATGTCGGACCCGATTATCAAAGTCGAGGGCGTCTCGAAATCCTATGGCGGGGTGAAGGCGAATGTCGACATCACGATGGGTGTCGAGCGTGGATCGATCACCGGCATTATCGGGCCGAATGGCTGTGGCAAGACCACACTGTTCAACTCGATTGTAGGCTACCATCCGATCGATAATGGCTCGATCCAGTTTGATGGCCAGGAAATCTCGCATCTGCTGGTTGGCGACATCGCCAGACTCGGCATGCTGCGGACCTTCCAGCAGACCCGCATCTACGGCAAGATGAACTGCGTCGACAACATGCAGATTTCGGTGTCACACCGTCAGGACTCGAATTTCTCGATGTTTGCCAGTCGGAAGGGCGAGATCAAGGACCGGGCCGAGCATCTGCTGGAATTTGTCGGTCTCTATTCAAAGCGCAACCTGATCTCGGGTGATCTGTCCTTTGGTCAGCAAAAGCTTCTCGAATTCGCCATGGCGCTGATGAACGAGCCGAAGGCGCTGCTTCTTGACGAGCCGACAGCGGGGATCAACCCGACTCTGATCAACGGGCTGATCGACCGGCTGCGGCGAGCGAATGAGGAGCTTGGCATCACCCTGTGCGTGATCGAGCATAATATGCGGGTGATCATGAATCTCGCCTCGCATATCTACTGCCTTGCCAATGGTCGCATGCTGGCCGATGGCACACCTGAAGAACTGCAGAATGACCAGCGCGTCATCGACGCCTATCTTGGAGGACATTGATGGCCGAGGACGAAAAGGCAAAGGCCGCAAAGAAGCCGGCCGCCAAAAAAGCTGCCAAGAAGGCCGCCAAGAAAGCCGCGGCTAAGACAGCCGTCGCCAAGAAGGCAACGGCGAAGAAGGCTGCGGCCAAGAAGGGCGCCAAGAAAGCGGCCAAGAAGGGTGCTGTCAGTGGCTATGGTAGCGGGTCTGTCGATGTTGTGATGTCGGTCGACCAGGTGGCGAAGGAAGCCGCCTCGATTGCCGCCAACGCGCCGACGGCGGCCGAACTGGATGCGCTGGTTGATGGCGACGCTTTCCTGTCGATCAACAATCTTCGGGCAGGCTACGGCAAGATGGAGATCCTGCACGAATTCAGTCTGCGAATCGGACGGGGCCAGTCACTCTGCCTGATCGGGCCGAATGGCGCCGGCAAATCGACGGTTCTGCATTCGATCTTCGGATTCACCAACATCTTCTCCGGCAGCATCGTCATTGATGGCAAGGATGTGACGGCGCTGACACCCTCGCAGAAGCTTGCCGAGGCCGGCATTGCCTATATCCTGCAGGACAAGTCGGTATTCCCGCAGATGACGGTCGAGGAAAACCTGCTGATGGGCGGGTTCCTGAAGAACAGGCCTGCCGAGGCGAAGATTGCCGCCGAGGAAGTGTTCTCGAAATATAGCCGCCTTGCCGACCGGCGCGACAAGCCTGCCGGTGTGCTGTCCGGTGGTGAGAGACGCCTTCTGGAAATCTCGCGGGCGCTTGTCATGCAACCGCAGGTGCTGCTTGTCGACGAGCCTTCGATCGGGCTTGAGCCGCGCTTCATCGATATGGTGTTCGAAATCCTCGACGACCTTCAGCGCAAGGATGGCAAGACCATCATCATGGTTGAACAGAACGCGAAAAAGGGCCTGGCCTTCGCTGATCTGGGCTATGTGCTTGTCTCTGGCGAAACCGCCATCGCAGGGGACGGTGACGAACTTCTCGACAATCCGGACGTCGGTCGCCTGTTCCTCGGCGGCTGATCAGGGCGGCTAAGCGGTTTGGCACGTCCGGGACCAGTCATTGGCATCCTTGACGGGACCCGGCCGGTGGCCCTGATCGCCATTACCTGCATTGCCGGCGTGCTGGCGATGATCAGCTATGCGATCTGGCCGGTCTTTCTTGTCTCACTGGGGCCGGAATGGGGTCTGACAAACACCGAAATCGGCTGGATCAGTGGCGCCTATTTCATCGGCTATGTTGTCGCAACGCCTGTTCTTGTCGGGCTGACCGACAGCGTTGATGCAAAACGCGTCTTCATCGGTGGCAGCCTGACAGCTGCCATCGGGTGTGCCGGTTTTGCCACCATCACGGATGGATTCTGGGGCGCTGCGGTGACGTGGAGCCTTGTTGGTGCCGGTCTTGCCGGCACCTATATGCCGGGGCTACAGATCCTGAATGCGCGGCTTTCGGATGAACAGCGGCTGAAGGCTGTGCCTTTCTACACCTCCTGTTTTGGCATTGGCACCGGTGGTTCATTCTACCTGAATGGCTATCTGCTGATCTATTTCGATCATCTCATCGCCGCCTGGATTGGCTGTGGCGGAGCGTTGTTGGCGGCGCTGGCGGTGGTCTGTCTTGTGCGCGCCGCGCCGCCTGCCGAGCGCCCGCAGGCCGTGGCCAGGCGTCATCCGCTGGATCTGCGACCGGCCTTCCGCAACAGGCTGGCGCTTGGCTATATCTTCGCCTATGGCGCGCATACCTATGAGCTTTTTGCCTATCGCGGCTGGAGCTTTGCGATGTTCGCCTTCATCGGTGCCACCGCAACGCCGGCGCTGTCGCTGTCGGTTGTCACCCTTCTTGTCAGCCTTCTGACCCTGACCGGCATGGCGGCGTCAATCATCGGCGCGCGCTATTGTCTTGCCTATGGCCGGCACCGGGTGATTGCGATCATCGGCGCGGTGTCTGTTGGCTTCGCGGTGCTGTCGGCGCTGGCGCTTGACGGGCCGGTATGGCTCGCGCTGGCCTGTCTGTGGATCTATAATATCTGCATCATGTTGGACAGCGGCGCGCTGACCGCCGGTACGGTGGCGGCGGCACCGGCGCATGAACGCGGCGCGCTTCTTGCCGTTCATTCGATGGTTGGCTTCAGTGGCGGCGCGCTTGGGGGGCCGGCGGTCGGGATGATGCTCGATCTTGGCGGCGGCGAGACCTCGCTTGATGCGTGGTTCTGGGCGATCCTGATCATGGGAATCGGTTCGGCCATCGTCGCACTGATCCAGTGGCGGGCCTGGCGCCTGCGTGGACATGGGGTGTAGGGCGCCGATGGCAATGGAGCAGGGATTCACGGGCCAGGGATTCACGGGCCAGGGATTCACGGGGCAGGGATTCACTGTCTGTGGCGGATGCCATATCGACCGGCAGCTTCGCCTGACGGCGGCGCCGCAAACTGGCCGGACCAACCCGGCAGATGCGCGCGAGAGGCTTGGCGGAGTCGCGACAAACATGGCCTGCCAGCTTGCCAGCTGGAACGCCCCTGTGCGGTTTGTCGGTGTGCAGCCACCGGGCAGCCTTGCCGGTATGGAGGCGCGGCTTGCCGTGGCAGGAATCGCGCCGTTCCTGGCCCCGTGTGATGGTGAGCCGCCGGGCTATACCGCCATTCTGACACCCGATGGTGAGCTGTTGATGGGGGCGGCGGCGATGGCGCTTTATGAAACGGTAACGCTGGCAATGATCCGCCCGGGCCTTGAGGGCACGGAAGGCCCCCTCATTCTCGATGCGAATTTTCCGGCTGACACCATCACCGCCATTGCCAGTGAATTTGGTGCGGCGCAACGGATGTTTGCCGCCGGCACGTCGATGGCGAAGGTCTCGCGGCTTGCGGACGCGCTGCCCCTGCTTGATGCGCTGGTGGTCAATCGCGGCGAGGCGGCGGCCCTTCTTGGTGCGGAGGTGACGGTGGATGAAATGGCAGCGTCGCTTGCCGGCAGCCTTCGTGATGGCGGTGTTGTTCTGGTCAGTGACGGCGGCGATATGGCGGCGCTGGCGGATACCGGTTCTGGCACGGTTGTCACGGCGCGCCCGCCGCAGATCAGCCTTGTGAATGCGAACGGCGCTGGTGACGTGATGGCGGCGCGGCTATTCTGCGACCTTGAAAGTCAGCCTGATATGGCGCTGTCCGACCGGCTGCGGGCGGCGCTGGCGGCTGGCGCGGATTATGCGGCTGGCGCGACGGTGGAGGTATGAGAATGACAGTGAATTCCGATTTTGAATTCCAGATGTCTGCAGAGGTCGCCGCCGCGCGCCGTGAGGGCCGCCAGCTGGTGGCGCTTGAATCGACCTTGATCAGCCATGGCCTGCCGCATCCGGAGAATATCGAGGTGGCAGAGGCGGCCGAGGCTTGTGTCCGCGCCGCCGGCGCGGTGCCGGCGACGATGGCGGTTCTTGACGGGTTGGCGCATGCCGGACTTGCCGCTGACGAGATGAGGCGGCTGGCCACGGCAAGCGGTGTGGCAAAGCTGTCGCGGCGCGATCTTGCCATTGCGCTCTCCGGCGTGTCGGGCGCGCCGGCGCTTGGCGCGACAACGGTGTCGGCAACGATGATCCTTGCCGAACGCGCCGGTATCGACATTTTCGCCACGGGCGGCATTGGCGGGGTGCATCGCGGCGGTGAGTCCAGCATGGATGTCTCGGCCGATCTGTTCGAGCTGGCGCACACGCCGGTGGCGGTTGTCTGTTCCGGTCCGAAACTGATCCTCGATCTGCCGCGAACGCGTGAGGTTCTGGAGACCATGGGGGTGACGCTTGTCGGCTACCGGACCGACGACATGCCGGCCTTCTGGGCGCGGCATAGCGGGCTGGCGGTTGATTGCCGCGCCGACAGCCCGGCCGAGATTGCCGCCATCATCCGCGCGCGAACCGGTCTTGGCATTGGCGGCGCGGTGCTGATCTGCAATCCGGTCGACCCGGCGCTGGCGCTGGAGATTGACGAGATCGAGGGCTGGATCGCCGCCTGTATTGATGATGCCCCGGCC
This sequence comes from SAR116 cluster bacterium, assembly GCA_004213025.1. Next base: position 1,347 of record SHBC01000034.1, on the reverse strand, counting down.
GGTGCCGCGGCGACGCCCTGGCTGCTGGCGGAAATCGCGAAACGGTCCGCGGGGCGCAGTCTTGCCGCCAACAAGCGGCTGATCATCGACAATGCGGGGCTGGCCGGTGCCGTGGCGGCGCAGCTTGGCACCTGGGCGTTGATACCTGGGCGTTGATACCTGGCCGCTGATACCTGGGCGTTGATACCTGACCCCCGGCATCGCGGTGGCTTGACAGCCTTCATGCAGCCGTCATCATACGAGCAGGGCGGTGTATCACCGCAATCAACCGCCCGTCCTGCATGCTGGATCCGAGGGAGATTTTCATGAGGCAGCATTACGAATCCATGCCGCGGAACGACGCCAATTTCGTGCCGTTGACGCCGCTCAGCTTCATCTCCCGAACGGCCGATCTGTTCCCGAACCGCACCGCCGTGATCTATGGCGAGCGCCGCTATACATGGGCCGAGAGCTATGCCCGGATGCGGCGCCTGGCATCGGCGTTGACAAAGGCCGGCTATGGCCTTGGCGACACGGTGTCGGTGATCGCGGCGAACACGCCGGAGATGTTCGAGGCGCATTCCGGCGTGCCGATGGCGGGATGCGTGCTGAATTCGATCAACACCCGTGTTGAGGCCGAGACCATCGCCTATATCCTCGAACATGGTGACTGCCGGGTGCTGATCACCGACACCGCCTTTGCGCCGACAGTGGGGCCGGCACTTGACTCGCTGGACCCGGAGGTGCGCGCCCGCATCCGTGTGATCGATATCCGTGACCCGGCGATGGGCGATCTGCCGCCGCTTGCCGATGAGGATTATGAGAGTTTCCTTGCCACCGGCGACCCGCAGTTCGACTGGCAGATGCCGGCCGATGAATGGCAGGCACTGGCGCTGAACTACACCTCCGGAACGTCTGGCCGGCCAAAGGGCGTCGTCTATCATCACCGCGGCGCCTATCTGATGAGCATGGGCACCGCCACCGGATGGCAGCTGCCGCAGCATCCGACCTATCTCTATATCGTGCCGATGTTCCACTGCAATGGCTGGTGCCATGTCTGGACGATGACGATGATGGCCGGCACGATCGTGCTGATTCGTGAGATCAGCGCCGAGTCCATCTTTGGCGCCATCGGCACGCATCAGGTGACGCATTTCGGCGGCGCGCCGATTGTCCTCAGCCTGCTGGTCAACGCGCCCGAGGAGATGCGCCCGAAGCTGGATTACCGGGTCAAGGCCTTTACCGCCGGTGCCCCGCCACCCGCCGCGATCCTGCAGAAGATGGCCGAGATGGATTTCGAGGTGATGCAGGTCTATGGGCTGACCGAAACCTATGGACATGTCACGCAATGCGTCTGGCGCGAGGAAT
>SHBC01000033.1 GCA_004213025.1 SAR116 cluster bacterium | reverse complement strand
CCGACATCGGCACATAGCCTGAGGTCAGCCCCTTGGCCAGCGTCATCATGTCAGGCTGCAGCCCCATCGTCTGGCTGGCGAACCATGCGCCGGTGCGCCCAAAGCCGGTGATCACCTCGTCGGCGATGAACAGAATGTCATGCTGGCGGCAGATCGCCTGGATATGGTCGAAATAGCCTGCCGGCGGAATGATCACCCCGCCCGCGCCCTGCACCGGCTCGGCGATGAAGGCGGCGATGCGGTCGGCGCCAACCTCCTCGATTCTCTCGGCAAGCCAGGAGGCGGCGTTGGCGGCGAATTCAGCCTCGTCCTGATTGCCCTGATAGAGAAACCCGTAAGGCGGGCGGATATGTTCGAAATCCGGCTCATGCGCCGCCTGTTCATGCATGCCCGACATGCCGCCCATGCTGGCCGCCATGACGGTGCTGCCGTGATAGCCATAGTCACGACCGATGATGACGCGCTTTTCAGGCTTTCCCTCAAGCGCCCAGAAATGCCGGACCATGCGGATGATGGTGTCGTTCGCCTCCGACCCGGAATTGGCATAGAAGACGTTACTCAGACCATCAGGCGTGATGCTGGCGAGCCGCGCCGACAGCTCGGCGACGGGCCGATTGCTGGTCTTGAAGAAGTTGTTGTAATAGGGCAACTCGGTCATCTGGCGGGTGGCCGCCTCGACAAGCTCCTGCCGGCCATAGCCGACATTCACGCACCACAGACCGGCCATCCCATCAAGGATGCTGTTGCCCTCGCTGTCATGGATGTAATGCCCGTTGGCATGGGTGATAATCCGTGCGCCATGCTGACGAAGCTCGGCATAATCGGTAAAGGGCGCCATGTGATGCGCCGAATCCAGCGCCTGCCATTCGCCGGTCGAAAGGTCTTCGAGTGTCATGTCAGCACCATTCAAGGCTTTATCGGTCTCGACTCATGCGCTTCGGCTTGATCAAGTGTGCGGCGTCAGCCTACCTTGAGGCAACGGGTTTCGCAAACAGCCGAAATCCATCCTCACCCAGATCAGCAGAAAGCACCGATTGATGACAACCGGCAGCATCTACGAAACTGAATATGGCAACCGTCCGACCTACCCGAAGCCCGATGGCCAGATCGACGCCGACGTCGCCATCATAGGTGGCGGTCTGACCGGTATTTCGGCGGCGCTGACACTTGCTGAGGCCGGCATCAAACCTGTTGTCCTAGAGGCCGGCGCGATCGGTGCTGGCGGGTCGGGGCGCAATGGCGGGCATCTGTGTCAGGGCTGGCCGAATGATTTCGACAGGATCAGCCGCCAGCTGGACGAGGCCGAGGCGGATATCGCCTGGCAGGCCGGCATGGAAGCGGTGGATCTGGTGAAACAGCGGATCGCGCGCTATTCCATCAGGTGCGATCTGACCTTCGGCTATCTTCATGCGGCGCTGCACAAGCGGCAGATGAAGGGCCTGGACGCCTGGCAGGCCGAATGGGAGGCCCGCGGCTATGCGCATTTCACCCGCCTTGGCGACAACAGCGCGCTTGCCGAACATATCGGAAGCGATGCCTATGTCGGGGCGCTTCATGATACCGGATGCGGGCATATACAGCCGCTGAAATATCTTCATGGTCTGGCCCGCGCCGCGACCCTTCTCGGCGCCCGCATCTTCGAAAAGGCGGCGGTGAAGAAAATCCTTCGCGGGCCGCGCAAGACCTTGCTGATTGAGGGCGGTGCCTCGGTGAACGCGCCGATCGTGATGCTCTGCGGCAATGCGTATCTGGCCGATGTCGGGCTGCCTGAGATGCGGCGGCGGCTTGCCCCTGTCACCTCGTCCATTCTGGCGACACGGCCGCTGTCCGATAATATGGTCAAGCAGATCCTGCCGACAGGTGCCGCGGTGGCGGATGAAAATGCGGCGCTGAATTATTACCGGATCGATGGCCGCAACAGGATGATCTTCGGCGGCCGGGCAAGCTATACGAATGTCGATTTCGGCGATGTCGAGCCCGATCTGCGGCGCCGCATGACCGATGTGTTTCCGTTGCTGGCGAATGCCGAGACCGAACAGGTCTGGTCAGGGAAAATCGGCATCACCGTCAACCGCATCCCGCATTTCGGCAGGACCGATGATGATGTCTATTTCGTGCAGGGATTTTCCGGCCATGGGGTGGCGCTGTCCGGGCAGTCGGGCGCCATGATGGCGAAGGCCGTCATCGGCGATGCCAGCCAGTTCGACGTGATGAGCAAGCTGACACATATGCCGTTCCCGGGCGGCCCGCTGCGCACGCCGGCGCTGGCGCTCGGCATGGCGTGGTTCAAGCTTCGTGACAGGTTGAAGCTGTGATGGGTTAAAGCTCTAAATTCGGCCGACTGGCCGCGCCTTGGCACCGCGCTTTTTCGCAATCACCGCGCACCAGTCAAAGGCCATGCTGGCGGCGGCAATCGCCGTGATCTCGGCATGGTCATAGGCCGGCGCGACCTCGACCAGATCCATGCCGATCAGGTTCAGCGGCTCCAGCCCGCGGATGAATTCCAGCCCCTGCCAGCTTGCCAGCCCGCCGGCAACAGGCGTGCCGGTCCCGGGCGCGAAGGCCGGGTCAAGACCATCAATATCAAATGACAGATAGACAGGCGCACCGCCGGCCCGGTCCCGCACAACATCCATCGCCGCATCGATGCCGTTGCGGTGAACCCACGGGCTGGTCAGGATCTCGAAGCCATGATCGCTGTCATTATAGGTGCGAAGGCCGACCTGTGTTGATTTGCCAACATCGATCAGCCCCTCCGCCGCCGCCCGCGCGAACATCGTGCCATGGTCAAACCGTGTGCCGTCATCAGGCCAGGTATCGCAATGCGCATCGAACTGGACCAGCGCCAGCGGGCCATATTTCGCCGCATGCGCTTTCAGCAGCGGATAGGCAACCGAATGGTCACCGCCGAGGCTGAGCATCAGCGCCCCGGACGCAAGGATGCCGGCGGCATGCGACTCAATCGTGTCGAACACGCCTGTCGGGTGGTGCGGGTCGATGAAACAGTCGCCGTAATCGACCGCGGACAACGTCTCGAACGGATCAAAGCCAAACGGGAAATGCTTTAATTCGGCGAGCTGCACCGATCCGGCCCTGATGGCGCGCGGCCCGAGCCGACATCCCGAGCGGTAGGTCACCGCATTGTCATAGGGGATGCCGCTGATCACGATATCGATCCCGTCAAGGTCACGGCTGTAGCGGCGGCGGGCAAAGCTGAGCGCCCCGCCATAGGTCATTTCGGTCCAGTTGCCACGGCCATCACCATCGCGGAACGCCTGGTCGCCGCTGCGCTCGTCTGATCCACTATTCTTCTGGCTCATGGCTGGCTGCCTTTCTCCTCGGTCGCCGCCCGGCCGGCAGCATTGCGGTAGATGATGATGCTGGCGGCGACAACACTTGCCGCCACCAGGGCGATCATGATTGTCGCCAGAGCGTTGATTTCCGGCGTCACGCCAAGCCGTACCTTGGAAAACACGACAATCGGCAGGGTCGAGCTTCCCGGCCCGCTGACGAAGCTGGCGATGACAAGATCATCGAAGCTGAGCGTGAAGGCAAGAAGCCAGGCGGCGATCACCGCCGGCGCGATGATCGGCAGCGTGATCGAGAAGAAGATGAAAGGCTGTGTCGCGCCGAGATCCGACGCCGCCTCTTCGATCGACATGTCGAAATCACGAAGCCGCGACTGCACGACAACGGCGGCGAAACACATGCCGAAGGTCGTGTGGGCGATGATGATGGTGTCGAGGCCGCGCCCGGCAGGCCAGCCCAGAAACCCCTCCATCGCGATGAACAGCAGCAGCAGCGACAGACCCGTCACCACCTCGGGCATCACCAGCGGCGTGCTGGCCAGCGCGCTGAGCAGCAGCCGGAACCGGAAATTGCCGTAACGCACAAAGGCCAGCGCGATCAGCACCCCGAAGACGGTCGACAGCGTGGCGGCATTCACCGCCACCCATAACGACTTGCCAAGCGCCGCCAGCACCTGATCGTTCTGCATCAGCTCGCCATACCATTTGGTCGAGAAGCCGGCCCATACCGAGACAAGGCGACTGGCATTAAAGCTGTAGATCACCATCACCACAACCGGCACATACAGGATCCCGAACCCGATGATGCCAAGCCACAATGCCGGCCAGGAAATGCCGCGATTCATGACGCGTCTCCCTGCCCGCCGGCCCGGCCCTCTACCCGGTCAAGCGCCGTCTCGCGGCCATCCTGATAGCGGGCATAGATGATCGGCAGAGCCAGAATCGCCAGCAGCAACATGGCGATGGCCGAGGCCACAGGCCAGTCGCGGTTGCGGAAGAATTCGGTCCACAACACCTTGCCGACCATGATCTGTTCAGGCCCGCCAAGAAGCGCCGGAATGACGAATTCACCCACCGCCGGGATGAAGACAAGCAGACTGCCAGCGACGATACCCGGCAGTGTCAGCGGCAGGATGACGGTCATGAACACCCCGGCCCGCGAGGCGCCAAGGTCGGCGGCGGCGTCCAGAAGATCATCCTCAAGCCTGATCATCACCGCATAGAGCGGCAGGATCATCAGCGGCAGATAGGTCAGCAACATGCCCATATAGATCGAGAAATCGGTCTGCATCATGCGCAGCGGCGTGTCGATCACGCCGGCGAATATCAGCATGCTGTTGATGAACCCGTTCGGATTGAGCAGCCCGATCAGCGCGTAGATCCGCAAGAGGCTGGAGGTCCAGAAGGGCAGCATCACCAGCACCAGCAAAATCGCCCGCCGGCGCGGGTTCGATCTGGCGATCCACCAGGCCATCGGATAGGCGAAGAGAAGACAGATCAGCGTCGAGAAAAAGGCCAGCCGCAGGCTGTTCCCCGCAGGGCCGATATAATCCTGCCAGTAATCCAGCAGCAGGCCGTAATTCTCGAGATTGAAATTGGTGAAGAACCCATCCTCACCAAACCCCCAGAGCGGGGCAAAGGGTGGGATGCCGCGCCGCGCCGTGGTGAAGGATGTCTGCGCCACCTCGACAAGCGGCAGCAGAAAAAAGATCAGCAGCCACAGCAGTGGCAACGCCACCACCAGCCGCCGCCCGTGACGCGCAATCCATTGTCGTGCCACCACCATCGCCGTCAGTCCCTGAGCAGGACGACGTCGGCCGGATCAAAGCTGACAAAGCCCTGCTGTTCCCATTCCAGCGCCGCGACATCGCCGCGTTGGTTCGGTTGCGTCAATTTCAGGCGCATGCCATCCGGCCCGATCACCCGGTAATTCGTCGCCACACCGGTGAAGGCCAGATCCTCGACGGTCACAGGAATCTCGTTGACGGCACCGCGCGCATCCGGGCCAAGAGCGATCTTTTCCGGCCGGATCGCCATGCGCACGGCATCACCGACGGCAAAGCCGCCCGGATCGACGGCCGTCACGGGCACCGTGCCATCAATCATGACCCGGCCGTCAGCGACGGAGGTGACGACACCGTCAAGAAAACTCACTGTGCCAAGGAAATCGGCGATGAACTGGTTGCGCGGCCGGTCATAGAGCGTGCGCGGCGTGTCAACCTGGACAAGCTTGCCGGCATCCATCACCCCGATCCGGCTGGCCAGCGTCATCGCCTCTTCCTGGTCATGGGTGACGACGATGAAGGTTGTCTCGAGCCGCTCCTGGATATCGACAAGCTCGAACTGCGTATCCTCGCGAAGCTTCTTGTCTAGTGCTGCCAGCGGTTCATCGAGAAGCAGCAATTTCGGGCGCCGGGCCAGCGCCCGGGCCAGCGCCACACGCTGCCGCTGGCCGCCTGACAGCTGGTGCGGCTTGCGCCCACCCATGCCGGTCAGCCTGACAAGCCGCAGCAATTCTTCGAGTCTGGCCACGATCTCGGGCTTTGGCAGCTCAGCCCGGCGCAGCCCATAGGCGATATTGTCGGCCACCGACATATGCGGGAACAGCGCGTAATTCTGGAACATGATATTGACCGGGCGCGCCGCCGGCGGCACCGCCGCCATGTCGATGCCGTCAATCTCGATGCTGCCGCTGTCGACGCGCTCGAACCCGGCCAGCATGCGCAGCAATGTCGTCTTACCGCACCCCGACGCCCCCAGCAGGCAGAACAGCTCGCCCCGGTCGATATCAAGCGACAGATCATCAACGGCCACGACATCGCCAAACCGCCGTGTCACATTTCTGATTCGGATGAAGGGGGACATGGAAGACCTAACGGGGGACCAAGGTGGCGCGGCGGCAGGCAGGCAGTGGGCCTGAAACAGCACCGCCGCCAGCATGGAAGTGCCGGCGGCGGGAAAGTTGCTTGCGCATGTCGGTCAGGCTCAGCTGCCGGAGGAGAAGCGCGACCAGACGCGGGTCACCGACCGGTCGAGCCTGGCATCATAGACAGGCACGACGAACAGGTTCTTCTTGGCCTCCTCGGTCGGGTAGATCCCCGGATGTTCGAGGATCTCAGGATCGATCGACGGCCTGGCGCCCTCGCTGCCGCTGGCATACCAGACATAGTTCACATTGTTGGCGGCGACATCGGCGCGAAGCATGTAATCGATGAACTTGTAGGCGTTATCGAGGTTCTTCGCATCGGCCGGGATGGCGAAATGGTCAAACCACAGATTGGTGCCCTCTTTCGGGATGTAATATTCGATGGCATGGCCATTCTCGGCCTCTTCGGCACGGTAGGCAGCCTGGAAAGCGTCGCCCGACCACATGATGGCGGCGCAGATATCGCCATTGGCGATGTCATTGATCGACTGGCTGGAATGGATATAGCGAAGATGCGGGCGGACCGCGTTCAACACCTCGCCAGCGCCCTCGAATTCCTTGGCATCGGTGCTGGTGCCATCACCGCCCATATAGGCGATGACATTCGGCAGCACATCGGTCGGCGCATCGAGGATGGCGACACCGCAATCCTCAAGCTTCGAGGCATATTGCGGGTCGAGGACCAGTGACCAGCTGTCGGTCGGTGCGTCGGTGCCAAGACGTTCCTCGATCATCGCCACATTATAGGCGACGCCGGTCGTCCCCCACATATAGACAGCGCCGGCATTGTTGACGCCAATCTGGTTGTTGGCGAAGCGCTGCACCTGCATGTCCTGGCTACTGTAATTCGCCAGCCGTGACAGGTCGAGATCCTGATAGGCCCCGGCCTCGCGGCCGCGGGCCAGAAAATCACCTGTTGGCACGACGACGTCGTAACCCGAAGAGCCGGCCAGCATCTTGGCCTCCAGAACCTCGTTCGAATCATACACATCATAGGTCACCTTGATGCCGGTCTCGGCCTCGAAATTGGCGATGGTGTCCTCGGCGATATAGTCCGACCAGTTATAGACGTTCAGCACTTCTTGCGCATGCACCGCGCCGGCAGTGAACGTAGCGGCGGCGGCCACCAGCAAGATGCGGGTTTTCATAGGATGTTTCATCGGGGTCTCCCGGATATTTGTTGGGCGGACGGATGTAACAGACCATCATCGTCGGCCAAATTTTTTGAATCGGTGAGGCAAGTATGCGGCTGGCCATCAAATCAAGTCAACCGAAAGCAAGCCGTCCATCCTGTCGTCAGGCCCACTGTCAGACCCACTGTTAGACCCACTTTCAGACCCACTTTCAGGCGGGCCTTCAGAACCGGTGGCCTGACCGGTGTCAGGCGCGGCCGTCGCGGCGCCGTTCAAGCCAGTCGCGGAGCTGGTAGTAACGACCCACCAGCGGCAGAAACCAGGGCGTTCCGCGATAGGCCGGAAAGGCGCCCAGCCGGCGGCCCGAAAAGGCGCTGTCACTGTTCAGGCGGCCTGCCGCCATCAATCCGGTGCGATGGCCAAGCCAGCTCATCATCACCACGCCGCTGCCATGACAGCCAAGCGCGTGAAACACCCCGGGCAGGGTCTGCGGCCGGCTTTCGCCAAGATGCGGCACCCCGTCTTTCAGATAGGCGACATTGCCCCACCAGCCATGTGACAGCCTGACACCGCCAAGCTGCGGAAAGATCCGCAGCAGCCCCGCATGAAGATGCCGCGCGCCAGCCTCTGGATCATGCCGCAGATAGCGCGCCCGGCCCCCGAACAGCACCCGCCGCCGGTCTGGCGACGGCCGGAAATAGAAGAGCAGCCTTTTGGTGTCGGCGATCATCCGGTGCGTCGGGAACAATTCGGTGACCCGCGCCGCGCCAAGTTCCTCGGTCGCGATCTGATATGAGGGCACCGGCACCACCCGCCGGCGATGCCACGGGCTGAGATCACCGCTATAGCCGTTCGTCGCGATGATGACCGTCCCGGCCCTGATTGCATGCTGGCTTGTTTCGACGCTGAGCCCGGTGCCGGCGCGGGTGATTCTACCGGCGCGGATATTGCCGAACAGACTGACCCCGGCGGCGGCGGCAACGCCAAGGACACCATGATGAAGTTTCGCCGGATGCACGGCGCCGCTGCGATCGAGCAGCATCCCGCCATGATAGAATGCTGTATCCACATGGTCGCGGGTCCGTTCCGGCGGCACCATGCTGGCCCCGGACGAGGCGATATCGTTGAGCCTTGCCAGCTGGTCCGCCTGCCGCTGCCAGGCTGCCTTGCAATGCGCCCCGACAAAGCGCCCGCAGCGCTGGTAGACAGCGTCGATGCCTTCATCGCGGATGAAATTTTCAAACCAGCTGTAGGACTCCGCCGCCTCGGCCAGCATCGCATCGGCCTGCGCGCCCTCGATACTGGCATGCTTGCCGACATTCACCCCGCCGGACACCATGCCGCCATTGCGGGTTGACGCCCCGAAGCCAAGCGGGCCGGCCTCGACCACCACCACATCACTGCCGATCCGCGCCAGGCTGATCGCCGCGTGAAGACCGGCATAGCCCGACCCGATCACCACCACATCGGCGCGCGACGGCAACGCCGCGGCTGGTAGGCCGGCAGCATCATCGCGGGGAATGTCATCCCACCAATAGGGCTCCGGGCGAAAGGTAGCGGTGAAGATTTTGGAATTCATGGTCCTTCCAGTTCGGTGCGCCGTTGTCGGCATCACAAAAGTCTCACCCACAGCATAGAGGTAGCATAGACAAGGTTATCAGCGCGGCACCAGCCGGAAGTTACCTGGCCCGGACGGCGGGGTGATGCCCGCTGTCATAACCGCTGCAATCCCCGCCGAAACGCTGGCTTTACAGCCCTTGGGGAAGCGTCTATAACCTCGGCGGTTTACGTGGTCTGTCGGGGGGAGCATCCGGCGGCGCGGTAGTCCTGTTTCTACACCAATCAGAAGGAAGTCTTCATGCTTACCTCAGCCGTTCTGCCGATCAGCCTGGGCATTCTGGGCCTGGTCGCGGCCTTCATGGTCTATGCACGGATTCTGCAGACTCCCGCAGGCGAAGGCCGGGTCAAGGAAATCTCCGACGAGATCCACCTTGGCGCGATGGTCTTCATGGCCAGCGAGTACAAGCGCCTCGGCGTCTTCTGCGTCATCTGTATCGTCGCTCTTTTTGCCAGCCTTGGCGCCGACACCGCGATTGCGTTCACGCTTGGCGCGATGTGTTCGGGCGTTGCCGGCTATATCGGCATGTACACCGCCACCAAGGCGAATGTCCGTACCGCCGTTGCCGCAAACACCAAGGGCGCGGCCGAAGCCCTGAACGTCGCCTTTTTCGGCGGCTCGATCATGGGCCTGACCGTCGCCTCGATGGGTCTGTTCGGCATCGGCATCCTGTACCATTTCATGGGTGACACCGCGCACGGCATCGAAGCCATCGAAGGCTTTGCCATGGGCGGCTCGTCAGTGGCCCTGTTCAGCCGTGTTGGTGGTGGCATTTTCACCAAATCGGCCGATGTCGGCGCCGACCTTGTTGGCAAGGTCGAGGCAGGCATTCCCGAGGATGACCCCCGCAACCCCGCCGTGATCGCCGACAATGTCGGTGACAATGTCGGTGATGTTGCCGGTATGGGATCGGACATCTTTGAATCCTATTGCGGCTCGATGATCGCCTCAATGGCGCTCGCCGCCTCGATGTCGATGGCCTCGGTCGAAACCCTTGGCGGTGACCGTATGGTGCTTCAGTTCATGCCGCTGGCCCTTGCCTCGACAGGCCTTGTCTGCTCGCTTCTCGGCATCCTGTCGGTACGTATGTTCGCCAACAAGAGCGCCGACGTCGCGCTTCGCTTCGGCACCATCGGCTCGTCGGTCGTGTTCATCGCCGCTGCCTATCTGGTGATCACCAGCATGGGCGCCTCGACGGGTGTCTGGATGGCGGTTCTTGTCGGTGCCATCGGCGGAATCGTCGTCGGCCTGGTTACCGAGTATTACACCGGCGGCCCACCTGTCCGGAAAATCGCCAAGGATGGTGAAACCGGTCCGGCCACGATCATGATCAGCGGCCTTGCCGTTGGTAT
>SHBC01000032.1 GCA_004213025.1 SAR116 cluster bacterium | reverse complement strand
GATTGAGGATGTGTTCTCGATTTCGGGTCGTGGCACGGTTGTGACGGGTCGTATTGAGCGCGGCATCGTGAATGTTGGTGAGGAGATCGAGATTGTCGGTCTGAAGGACACCACGAAGACGACCTGCACGGGCGTTGAGATGTTCCGCAAGCTTTTGGACCAGGGCGAGGCTGGGGACAATGTCGGCGTTCTGCTTCGGGGCACGAAGCGTGAAGAGGTTGAGCGTGGACAGGTTCTGTCGGCGCCCGGTTCGATCACGCCGCATACCGAGTTCAAGTGCGAGGCCTATGTTCTGACGAAGGAAGAGGGCGGACGTCACACGCCGTTTTTCTCGAACTATCGCCCGCAATTTTATTTCCGGACGACGGATGTGACAGGTTCGGTCGAGCTGCCGTCTGGCACTGAGATGGTGATGCCTGGCGACAACATCGCGATGACCGTGACGCTGATCGCGCCGATCGCGATGGATGAAGGTCTTCGCTTCGCCATCCGCGAGGGCGGACGTACCGTCGGCGCCGGCGTCGTCGCCTCGATCGTGAAATAAGACGGTCACATAACGACTATCACCGCCGGTTCAGGCCGGCGGTGTCAGGGATAGGGGTGTAGCTCAATTGGTAGAGCACCGGTCTCCAAAACCGGGGGTTGTAGGTTCGAGTCCTATCGCCCCTGCCACTGACCAAGGCAGGAAATCCTGAGACGATACATACCGGGAATTGAATACCGGGACGATAAAGACTGAGATTATCTGGTGCCCTGCGGTTGTCATGACCGTGGGGCATTTTCTTGTCTGCACCGCTTTGTGTGCGTCGCTTTGGATGCGTCGTGGGACCCCTGGTGTCGTATCAGTAAAGCGCGACCACCAGCAATGACGCGCCGATGGCGATCAGCAGCCAGTGCGCGAACTTCTTGAACCAGGTGACCGGCGCCCGCTTGAACAGAAACTGGCCAAGCATGGCGCCAAGAATGGATGCCGGGGCAATGAAAATGGACCGCAGGAATGTCGCGGTCTCGATGGCGTCGCGTGCCAGCAGATTGCCGAGCATGACCAACAGCAACAGCCAGACGCTGAACATGATGTTGGCGCGTTGGACCTGTGCCGGCTCTGGCGCGGCAAGATAATAGACAACCATCACCGGGCCTGCCGGCACGCCAAACCCGCCCATGATACCGCCTGTCACGGCGCCGACACTCATGCTTGGCAGGGTGCCGCGTGGCCCGGAATATCTGAAATCCAGGATCAGCACAGCGGCGGATATGAGGATGAAAATGCCCATCCCAAGGCGGATTGTCCCGGTATCCGCCACCACCAGAAAATGCGACCCGATCGAGGCTGACACAAGAATACCGATGAAGAGTGGTACCACCTCGGACCATTTGATGATCTTCAACAGGCCCGGCACGACATGCAGCAGCGCCACCACGCTGCAGATGGTCATGATGGCAACGGCCTGCACCGGACCAACAAGGAAGGTGAACAGCGGCACCATGACCAGCGCCCCGCCAAAGCCGGCATAGGCGGTCATGGCGGCGGCGCCCAGCGCCAGCAGGATGCCGATGAGGAGCGTCAGGTCTATGATCTCGATAAGCATCCGCGCACCGCAGCATGATGGAGGGACGGGCGGGAAGACAATGTGCCAGGCAAGTTACAAGACATATGGGTCAAAAGACATATAGGTCAGAAAACATATGAAACGTCACTCCACACCATGGCCATCGAAGGCTGTTGAGGTGCCTTCAGGCGCACACTTAAAGACATACACGATAACGGAAGATTTGGTTGAACCAAATCGAATTGGATGCAGCGCGTCTGCCCAACTGACCGGCGCGCGGCACGCAATCTGGTTTGCCGTGCTGTCGGTCTTGATCGCCTGCCAACATGGGTTCATACTGAACACGTTATGCACCGATCATTGATCGGCCCGTGTGCTTTTTCCATTCCATCCTGAACAGAATTCACCTCGAAAGAGGGGGGAGAGAGCTATGCAATTCAAACAGTTTATCTATCGTGGGGTTATCTATGGCGGGGTAATCGCCTCGATGGCGGCCTTTGGTGTCGCCCAGGCGGTTGCTGAGCAATTCGTTTCCATTGGAACAGGCGGGGTTACCGGGGTGTATTACCCGACCGGCGGTGCCATCTGCCGGCTTGTGAACAAGGACCGCAAGTCCCACGGCATCCGCTGTTCCGCTGAATCCACCGGTGGTTCGGTCTACAACATCAACACTGTACGGGCTGGCGAGCTGGAATTCGGCGTTGCCCAGTCCGACTGGCAGCACCATGCCTATCGCGGCACCTCGAAATTTGCCGACAAGGGCAAGTTCAGGGATCTTCGCGCGGTCTTTTCCGTGCATCCCGAGCCATTCACGCTGATCGCCCGCAAGGGGGCCGGCGTGGCCTCGTTCGGAGATCTGAAGGGCAAGAAGGTGAATGTCGGCAATCCTGGTTCGGGCCAGCGCGCGACGATGGAAGTTGTCATGGATGCCTTCGGCATGAAGATGAGTGACTTCTCGCTTGCTGCCGAGCTGAAGGGGTCTGAAATGGCGCAGGCGGTCTGTGACGGCAAGATTGACGCGATGATCTATACGGTCGGACACCCGGCCGCCGCCGTTACCGAGGCTGCCACAAGCTGTGATGTTGAACTGGTCTCGGTCAGCGGTGCGCCGATTGATCGGCTTGTTGCGGACAATTCCTTCTACCGCGTGGCCACTGTGCCGGGCGGCATGTATGCCGGCTCACCAAACGACACCACCACCTTTGGTGTCGGGGCGACGGTGATCACCGCGGCGGATGTGCCGGAAAAGGTCGTCTATACCGTGGTCAAGGCGGTGTTCGACAATTTCGCTGATTTCAAGAAGCTTCACCCCGCCTTCCGGAATCTGAAGGAAGAGGAGATGATTTCCGACGGCCTGTCAGCACCGATTCACCCTGGTGCGGCGAAATACTACAGAGAGCGTGGCTGGATGTAGCCTTGCTGGAAGCGCGTAGCCTTCGGGCTGCGCGTTTCGCGTTTTGTGACCCGGCCGTGTCTTGTGACCCGGCAAGGGGCATGAAACCTGGCGGTTATTGATCATGGGCACGACCGGGTCGGCGGACAGCGCCGGCATCTCAGCTGAGGATTTTGAAGGCGGCGCGCAGCGGACCGGCTGGCTGGCGGCTGCCGTCTGCATCCTCTGGTCGCTGTTCCAACTCTGGGTGGCGTCCGACTTCCCCTTCTATCTGAGCGAGGTGACCGGCCTGAAGCTGGTCTTCAACAATCAGGAGGCGCGGCAGATCCACCTCGCCTTCGGGCTTGGCCTTGCGCTGTCGCTCTATCCGGCCGTCCGGTCGGTTCATCCGCTTCTGGACAGGATTGTCGGCTGGGGGTTTGCCATCATTGGCGTTGCCGCCTGCCTCTATCTGTTCATCTTCAAACTTGATATCGCCAACCGGGCCGGCCTGCCGAACAGCTATGATCTGTTCTTTTCCATCGCTGGCATGCTGTGCGTGATGGTGGCGGTGTACCGGGCGCTTGGCCTGCCGCTGCTGGTTGTTGCGACGATTTTCATCATCTATGTGATGTTCGGCCATCTCGATATCTTCCCCGACGCGATGCGCTGGAAAGGGGCGTCGCTGAACAAGGCCACCTGGCATTTCTGGATGCAGACCGAGGGCGTCTTCGGGGTGGCGCTCGGCGTTTCAGCCTCGATGATCTTCCTGTTCGTGCTGTTCGGGGCGTTGCTGGAAAGTGCCGGCGCCGGCAATTATTTCATCAAGCTGTCCTTCGCCGCGCTGGGGCATCTTCGCGGTGGCCCGGCGAAGGCGGCGGTTGTCGCCTCGGGCCTGTCGGGGATCTATTCCGGTTCATCCATTGCCAATGTCGTGACCACCGGCACCTTCACCATTCCGCTGATGAAGAAAACCGGTCTCAGCGCGGAAAAGGCCGGCGCGGTCGAGGTCGCCTCATCGACGAACGGACAGCTGACGCCGCCGGTGATGGGCGCCGCCGCCTTCCTGATCGCCGAATTCACCGGCATCAGCTATTTCGAGCTGATCAAGCATGCGGCGCTGCCGGCGCTGGTGTCCTATGTCGCGCTGTTCTACATCGTCCATATCGAGGTGACGAAACTCGGCCTGACAGGGCTGCCGCGGCAAACCCCGACGCAGAGCCTGCTGCGGCGCATGACGGGCTTTCTTGTCGGCTTTGCGGTGCTGGCGCTCATCGCGGCGCTGTTTCATTTTCTGGTCTCGCTTGTCGGCGACCGCGCGCCGGCATTCTCGCTGCCGCTGGTTATGGTGCTGTTGCTGGCCATCTACCTGCCACTGGTCTGGCTGGCGGCGCAGCGTCCCGATCTTGGCGAGGGGCTGAGCGCCGAAGAGATGAAGATGCTGCCGCGCGTCAGTGATGTGGCGGTCACCGGCTATCATTTCGTGCTGCCGATCCTGGTGCTTCTGTGGTGTGTCCTTGTCAGCCGGTTGTCCCCCGGACTGTCGGCCTATTGGGCCTGCCTTGCGATGATGTTCGTGCTGGTCACGCAGCATCCCCTGAAGGCCCTGTTCCGGGGCCAGACCGTCACCCGGCGGGACTGGCGCGATGGTGTGCGCGATCTGCTTCGCGGGCTGGAGAATGGCGCGCGCAACATGATCAGCATCGCGATTGCGACGGCGATTGCCGGCATCATCATCGGCACCGTTTCGCTGACCGGTGCGCACCAGTTCATTGGCAGCTTTGTTGAAACCGTGTCGGCCGGCAATCTGGTGATCATGCTGCTGCTTGTCGCGGTGATGAGCCTTGTCCTCGGCATGGGGCTGCCGACGACGGCGAACTATATCGTCGTGTCATCGCTGATGGCGCCGGTGATTGTCATGGTCGGCGCGCAGAACGGCCTGATCGTGCCGCTTGTGGCGGTGCATCTGTTTGTTTTCTATTTCGGCATTCTTGCCGATGACACACCGCCGGTCGGGCTTGCCGCCTTTGCCGCCGCCGCAATCTCGCGCGGCGATCCCATCCGCACGGGCATTCAGGGGTTCAGCTATGACATTCGCACCGCGGTGCTGCCCTTCATGTTCATCTTCAACACCGATATCCTGCTGATCGATGTCGGGGTGGTCGACGGGCTGGTGGCGGTGATCGTCACCACCATCGGCATGCTGGCTTTCTGTTCTGCAACGCAGCGTTTCATGCTAATTCGCAACAGGCTGTGGGAAACCCTGCTGCTGCTGCTGGTCGCCTTCACCATGTTCAGGCCGGACTTCTGGCTTGACCGGTGGGTGCCACCCTATGATCTGCGCCCGGGGCCCGAGATCGTGGCGCTTCTCGAGGCCGACACTGGCGCGGCATCGGCGCGGGATCTGCGTGTGCGGTTTGTCGGTCCCGATTTCGACGATGCCAGCCGCATGGTCACGCGCAACACCATCATTCAGGTCCCGCCGATGGATGACGCATTTGCCGGGCTTGCCGAGGCCGGTGTGGTGATGACACTGGAAGAGGGGCGGGCCGTGGTTGAAGAGCCGTTCCCCGGCACCCCGCTGTTCCAGGAATTGCAGGGCTTTGACTTCTACGCTGATCAGCCGGTCACGCTGGACAAGGTTCTCGTCGTGGTGGAAGGCCGGCCGGCACGGGAATGGATCTATCTTCCCGCCATCGGTCTGCTGGGGATTGTTTGGCTGCTGCAGAGGCGGCGGCGTGGTGATGTTGTTGCCTGACGCCGCTGAGTTTGACTGCATTGATACTCATGCGGGGTGCAAAATATCTTGCCCATTGACGGGAATCGGGTTCATTCTCATATCCCCCATACTTAAGTAAAATACCGCTATCAGGGAGAGAGATAATGATGACTTTAGCAACCAGGCTTGGCATCGGCGCGGTGGCGCTGACCCTTGCTGCCGCTGCGACAGCGGCGTCCGCAGAAACACTGCGTTGGGCACGGTCCGGCGACTCGCTGACACTTGACCCGCACGCGCAGAATGAGGGCCCGACCCACACGCTGGCCCACCAGATTTATGAGCCGCTGTTGCATCGCGACATGGCAGGCCAGATTACCCCGGCACTGGCGACAAGCTGGAAGGCACTTGCCGACAATCCGAATGTCTGGCGGTTCACGCTCCGCAAGGGCGTGAAATTCCATGACGGGGCGGACTTCACCGCCGATGACGCTGTCTACAGCTTCAACCGGGCGATGATGCCAACCTCGGCGATGAAGGAATTGCTGACCAGCGTCAAGGAGATCCGCAAGGTCGATGACCATACCATCGATATGGAGACAAACGGGCCGAACCCGCTGCTGATCAACAATCTGACCAACCTGTTCATGATGGATGCAGGCTGGACCGAGGCGAACGGCGCCAGCGCGCCGCAGGATATCGCCGCTGGCGAGACCACCTTTGCCGCGCAGAACACGAACGGCACGGGTGCCTTCATGGTGGACAGCCGTGTTCCAGACCAGAAGACAGTGCTGAAAGCCAACCCGAATTACTGGGGCAAGGGGCAGTTCCCGCTTGATGTCAGTGAAATCATCTACACCCCGATCCAGTCGGCGGCCACCCGCGTGGCGGCCCTGCTGTCGGGTGAGGTT
The DNA here is from genome assembly GCA_004213025.1 of SAR116 cluster bacterium. The sequence continues at coordinate 4,036 of SHBC01000032.1, read as the reverse complement.
GATTTCATCCAGGACGTGCCGGTACAGGATCTTGGCCGGGTTGCCGCGCAGAGCGGCCTGAAGGTTGTGACCGCGGCGCAGAACCGCGTCATCTTCTTTGGCATGAACAGTGGCAAGGCTGACCTTGAGACTGACAATGTCAGCGGCAAGAACCCGTTCGCCGATGTGCGTGTGCGGCGGGCGATGAATATCGCCATCAACCGTGATGCCATCAAGAAGGTCGTGATGCGCGACCAGTCCTCGCCGACCAATGTTATCATGCCGCCTTTCGTCAATGGCTGGACAGGCGATCTTGACGCCATTCCGGCGTATGATGTCGCCGCTGCCAAGGCGCTGATGGCCGAGGCCGGATATGGTGACGGTTTCTCGATCACGCTGAACTGCCCGAATGACCGCTACATCAATGATGAGGCGATCTGCCAGGCCGCGGTCGGGATGTTCGGCCAGATCGGCATCAAGGTGAATCTCGACGCCAAGCCGAAGGCACAGCATTTCCCGCTGATCAAGAACAAGACAACCGAGTTCTACATGCTTGGCTGGGGCGTTCCGACCTTCGATTCGCACTACATCTTCAACTTCCTGGTCCATGCAACGACCGAGAATCGCGGTTCCTGGAACAACACCGGCTATGACAATGCCGATGTGAACACCAAGGTCGTGGCGCTTGAGTCCGAGACCGATCTTGCCAAGCGTGACGCGATCATCGGCGAGATCTGGGCCCAGGTTCAGGAAGACCAGCTTTACCTTCCAATCCACAACCAGGTTCTGAACTGGGGGATGAAGGATGGCATCAAGTTTGACGTGCAGCCGGAAGACCAGCCGCACTTCAAATACCTGACCATGAACTGACCTGCCGCCGGCAGCGGCCCTGCGCCGCTGCTGGCCCTTTCTGTTTTATGTATATGCAGATTTTCAGCTGCGGCGTGACGGGTGACCTGTCGCCACGAGGCCTGCCATGATTGTCATTCTTGCCAGACGGATCGTGCAGGCGGTGCTTGTGATGCTTCTCGTCGCGCTGATTTCCTTTGCCATCTTCCGATTCGTCGGCAGCCCGGTGGAGAGCATCCTCGGCCAGGAAGCCACCGTTCAGGACCGCAACGAGATGATCGAGCGGATGGGGCTGAACGATCCGGTGCCGGTGCAATATGCGCGGTTTGTGTGGGACGCGCTGCATTTCGATTTCGGCATTTCCTACCGCACCGCCGAACCGGTGGCCGACCTGATTGCCTCGCGCCTGCCGGCGACGCTGGAACTCGCCTTCATCTCGGCGCTGTTTGCGTTGGTGGTGGGCATTTTCCTCGGCATCTTCACCGCCATCAGCCGCGGCAGGTTCCTTGCCGGTCTGGTGATGACGACATCGCTCATCGGTGTGTCGCTGCCGACCTTCCTGATCGGGGTGCTGCTGATCTGGCTGTTCGCGGTTGAACTTGGCTGGCTGCCATCCTTCGGGCGCGGCGATACGGTGCGGATTGGTTTCTGGGAGACTGGACTGCTGACGGCATCGGGGCTGAAATCGCTGATCCTGCCGGCGGTCACGCTTGGCCTCTATCAGATGACGCTGATCATGCGGCTGGTGCGCTCTGAGATGCTGGAAGTCCTGCGTCAGGATTTCATCAAATTCGCCAGGGCGCGGGGCCTTCCCGAACATATGGTGCTGCTGCGGCATGCGCTTCGCAACACGCTGGTGCCGGTAACCACGGTGGCCGGCCTGCAGCTTGGCTCGATCGTCGCCTTCGCCATCATCACCGAGACGGTGTTCCAGTGGCCAGGCGTCGGGCTGATGTTCATCAACGCTGTCTATTTCGTCGATATCCCGGTGATGTCGGCCTATCTTTTGCTGGTCGGGACACTGTTCGTGCTGATCAACTTCATTGTCGACCTGCTGTATCTGGCGATTGACCCGCGAATCCGTGACCGCAATCTGCGGGGAGGCGGCTGATGGCATCTCCACCTGTCGAAACACCTGTCAAATCTGCCGCCAGACCTGATGGCCGCCCCGTCGGCAGGGTAAACCGCGCCCTTGCCAGCGATTTCGTCTATGATTTCACCCGCGCGCCGGTTGCCATTCTGGCCGGGCTGGTTGTGCTGTTCCTGTTCCTGGTGGCGATTTTCGCGCCGCTGGTGGCGCCGACCAATCCGTTCGACCCGGCCTCGCTGAACCTGATGAACGGTTTCACCCCGCCGATGCAGGCCAACATGTTCACCGGCGAAAGCTTTGTCATGGGGACCGATGACCAGGGGCGGGACCTGTTGTCGGCGATCATCTACGGGCTGCGAGTGTCGCTGTTTGTCGGCGTGATGTCGGTGATGCTGGCGATGGGCCTTGGCGTCTCGCTTGGCCTGATTGCCGGCTATGTCGGCGGCTGGCTCGACAATCTCATCATGCGGATTGCCGATATCCAGCTGACCTTCCCCTCGATCCTGATCGCGATGCTGATTTTTGGTGTGCTACGCGGCATCATCCCGCCCGATCTTCGTGACGAGATGGCGATCTTCGTGCTGATCACCGCCATCGGCCTGTCGGAATGGGTGCCGTTCGCGCGCACCGTGCGGGCAACCACGCTGGTCGAAAAGGAAAAGGAATATGTGCAGGCGGCGCGGCTGATCGGGCTTGGCCGCCACCAGATCATGTGGCGGCATATCCTGCCGAACGTGCTGGGACCGGTTCTCGTCATCGCCACCATCACGCTGGCGCTGGCCATTATCGCCGAGGCAACGCTGTCCTTCCTTGGCGTTGGCGCGCCGCCGACCGAACCAAGCCTTGGGACGCTGATCCGGATTGGCCAGGATTTCCTGTTTTCCGGTGAATGGTGGATCCTGACCTTCCCGGCGGTGACATTGCTGGCGCTGGCACTGTCGGTGAACCTTCTTGGCGACTGGCTGAAAGACACGCTGAATCCGAGGTTGAAATGACGCCGCCACTTCTTGAAGTCACCGACCTCTGTGTCGAATTTCCGCAGCGTCGCCAGCGGTTGCAGGCGCTTGACCGGATTTCCTTCACGCTTGAAGCTGGCGAGGTTCTCGGCTTTGTCGGAGAGAGCGGTGCCGGCAAGTCGCTGACAGGCGCGGCGATCATGGGCCTTCTGGAGCCACCTGGCCAGATCACCGGCGGCCGGGTCATGCTTGAGGGGCAGCGTATTGATGGCGATGCGCAAAGGGTGCGTGGCCGCCGCATCGGGATGATTTTCCAGGACCCGCTGACCAGCCTCAACCCGCTTCGCACTGTCGGCGATCAGCTCATCGAGACGATCCAGCTTCATCTCGGCATGGATGGCGCCGCGGCGGCGGCGCGGGCCGGCGAACTTCTCGACGAGGTTGGCATCGACCGCGACCGTATCGGCGCCTATCCACATGAATTTTCCGGCGGCATGCGGCAACGCATCGTCATCGCGCTGGCGCTGGCACCCGAGCCGAAACTGATCATCGCCGATGAACCGACAACGGCGCTGGACGTGTCGATCCAGGCACAGGTGCTGGCGCTTCTTCGCAGCCTTTGCAAGGACCGCGGTGCGGCGGTGATCCTGATCACGCATGATATGGGGGTGATTGCCGAAACATCGGACCGTGTCGCCGTCCTGTATGCCGGCCGTCTTGTCGAGACCGGGCGCACGGCCGATGTGATCTCGGCCCCGCGCCATCCCTATACCAGGGGACTGATGGCGGCGACGCCGAACCTCGACCTTGTGTCAGTTGATACGGTGCTGCCGCAGATCCCGGGCACTATGCCAAGCCTTGCCGATCTGCCGCCGGGCTGCCGGTTTCACCCGCGCTGCGGTGATGCGTTGCCCGTCTGCCGGCAGGCAGCGGCATCCTTCATCGACGGTGTCGCCTGTCACCTCTATGACCAGCCGGCCCAGGAGGCGGGATGATGTCTGGCGGCGTGATGACGGATAATGCCTATCTGACAGTGTCCGGCCTCAGCCGGCATTTCGATATCTCCGACCCGTTTCTGGCCCGCCTTGTCGCCGGCGGCGTGCGGCGGCGGCTGACCGCTGTCGACAATGTCAGCTTTTCGATCGCCAAGGGCCAGACCTAT